>NZ_JAHRBL010000002.1:300000-398827 GCF_019693445.1 Deinococcus aquaedulcis
CACGCGCTCCAGTTCGTCAATCTGCTTGCGGGTGAGTTCTGGGGCCGAAAGTACCTTCACGGTCTGCGCCTCGGCAAAGGCCTTGAACTCGCCGCCCTGAAACAGATCGGTGACGTCCACGAATTCCAGGCCAAAGCGCTGGTCCGGCTTGTCGGAGCCGAAGCGGTTCATGGCGTCCATGTACGGCAGGCGGGGAAAGGGGAGAGGCAACTGCACGCCCACCGTCTCGCGCACCACATGGGCCAGCAGCTCTTCTTGCGTGGAGAGCACGTCGTCCTGGTCCACAAAGGACATTTCCATGTCCAGCTGCGTGAAGTCCGGCTGGCGGTCGGCGCGCAGGTCCTCGTCGCGGAAGCAGCGCGCCAGCTGGTAGTAGCGGTCAAAGCCCGCGATCATCAGCATCTGCTTGAACAGCTGCGGGCTCTGCGGCAGCGCGTAGAATTCACCGGGGTTCTGGCGGCTGGGCACCAGAAAGTCGCGCGCGCCTTCGGGCGTGGACTTGGTGAGCATGGGCGTTTCCACCTGCACGAAGCCGGCCGCGTCCAGAAAGGCCGTCACAGCGGTCACTGCCTTGGAGCGCAGCAGCAGGCCGCGCTGCATCTCCGGGCGCCGCAGGTCCAGGTAGCGGTACTTTAGGCGGATGTCCTCTGACACCTGATCGCCCTTGTCCAGCTCGAACGGCGGAGTTTTGGCCGCGTTCAGCACCTTTACCCGCGTGGCGAGCACCTCGTAGTCGCCCAGGCCGCCCTTGCGCTGGCTTTCGGGGCGCAGTTGAAAGCGGCCCTCCACCTCAGCCACGTACTCGGCGCGCAGGCGGTCAGCGTCGGCAAACGCAGGCGAATCCGGCTCCACCTGCACCTGCACCGTGCCGCTCCGGTCGCGCAGTTCGGCGAAAATCAGCCCGCCCAGGTCGCGGCGGCGGCTGACCCAGCCCTGCAGGGTGACGGTCTGCCCGGCGTGCGTGTCGTTGAGGTGGCCCATCATGGCGGTGCGTTTCATGCGTGCTCCTGCGGGTGCTGGGCAAGTTGCCCCTGTAAGAAGGTGTGCAGGTCGCGGGTGTGCACGCTCGTCTGCGTGCCCGTGACCAGGTTTTTGATGCTGAGGGTGTCCCCCTCGACTTCCTGCGAACCGATGAGGGCCACGAGGCGCGCGCCCCGGCGTTCGGCGTCGCGGAAGGCCGTGCCCGGCTTCAGCGCGCGGTAGGCAAATTCTGCCCGGCCCACCCGGCGGGCGCCTAACGCCACCGTGGCGGCGTAGCCCACGTTCTGTTCGTCCAGCGCGGCCACGTACAGCAGTGGGCCTTCGGGGGCCGGCAGCGCGCGGCCTTCGGCCTCCAGCGCCAGTAGCAGCCGCTCCACGCCAAACGCCCAGCCGATTCCCGGGACCGTCTCCTTGCTGCCCAGTTCCTGCGCCAGACCGTCGTAGCGGCCCCCGCCCCCCAGCGCGGACTTGGCCCCTACGCCCTCGTGGTGCAGTTCCCAGGCCGTGCGCCGGTAATAGTCCAGCCCGCGCACGATGCTGGGGTCAAGGTCGTACGCCACGTCCCAGGTGTCCAGGTACCGCTGCACCGCCTCAAAGTGGGTTCTTGCCTCCTGGCCCAGGAAATCCAGCATGGGCCGCACGCCCAGCCGGGCAATCAGGGCCTGATCGTCCTCGCTCTTGGAATCCAGAATGCGCATGGGATTGCGGCCCAGGCGGTCTTTGGACGGCTCAGATAGAGCATCAATATGCGGCGTGAACACCCCGCGCAGATACTCGTTGTAGGCCTCGCGGTCTTCCGGGTCGCCAATGCTGCCCAGCTTGACCCGCACGCCCTTCAAGCCCAGGGCCTGCACCACCTGCACCATCAGGGCAATCGCCTCGGCGTCCACCAGGGCGTCCGCGCTGCCCAGCACCTCGTAATCCACCTGGTGAAACTGGCGCAGCCGCCCTGCCTGTACATTTTCAGCGCGGAACATAGGGCCGTGGGTCCAGAGCTTCAGCGGACTGGGCAGCTGCTTGAGCCCATTTTGCAGATACGCCCGGACAATCCCCGCCGTGCCTTCCGGGCGCAGGATGTACCCGCCGTGGTCCCCGAAGTAATAGACGGTGAACATCTCCTTGCGCACGATGTCGGTGGAGCCGCCCACGCCGCGCTTCACCAGTTCGGCTTCTTCAAACAGCGGCGTATCGATGCGCTGCGCGCCGGCGCGCTCCAGCACGCCGCGCGCGGTCTGCACCAGCCAGGCATGGGTTTGCGCCGAAACATCAAGCGTGAGTTTCGGGCTGCCGGCTGGCAGGTGGTCTTCGGTGCCCTTGGGGCGTTTGATCGCCATAACAGAGCGGAGCATAGCGCGGGGCGCCGGGGCAGATGGAGGCCAGGGGAGAGGTGAGGCCCCTTTCCACTCAGGCCGGCGCCGGCTCCAGCTCAAACACCACCACCTCGGCCGGGCAGGCCCAGCGCAGCGGCACGCCGGTCACCCCCAGCCCCTGCGACACAAAGCCCAGTGCCTCACCCGCCGGGGCCTGGGTGGGCTGGCCCTCGGCGGGCGACTGCACAATGCGGGTGCCCCGCACCCAGCCGCGCAGCACGTTCAGCAGTGTGGAGTGCTTCTTCAGCGCCCCGAACAGCGGCAGCCGCACCTGCCCGCCATGCGTATGCCCGCTGAGGGTCAGGCCCACCCAGGCCGGCACCTGGGTGAGGTAATCGGGGTTGTGCGCCAGCAGCACCACCGCGCCGCCCGCCCTGCCGCGCAGCGCCGCGTCCAGGTCCTGGGTGCCAAACCACCAGTCGTCCACGCCTGCCACGTACAGGTCGTCGCGCAGCTGCACGCCCGCGTTGTTGATCAGCCTGACCCCCGCCAGCCGCAGCCGCTCGGCAAAGGTGGTGCGCGCGGCGTTGGTGTTCAGGCTGGTCCAGTCGTGGTTGCCCCACACCCCGTAGACCCCCAGCGGCGCCTGCAGGCGCGAAAGTTCATCCAGCAGTTTGCGGTGACGCCGGGTGCCCACCCCACTGTCCAGAAAATCGCCGGTAATCACGATCACGTCTGGCTGCGTCTCCATGACCGCCGCAACCCAGCGCCGCACCGAGCGGTGCCCCACGAACAGGCCGTAATGCAGGTCGCTGAGCTGCGCCACGCGCACTGGGCGCGTGAGGCCGGGCAGCGCGACCCGTTGCCGGTTGACCACGAAGCGGTAGGAATTGGACACGGACGCGGCGCCCAGGGCCAGGGACCCCAGACCAGCAGCGCGCAGCACACGGGAAGCAGCCATGTCCCAGAGCTTATGCCCAAAGGGCAAAGGACCGCCGGCGCGAACACCAGCGGTCCCCAAAGAACGGTCCTTACTGCCGAACGCTGAAGGGCAGCCCCGTGGACTGCCGGCCCGCCACTTCCACGAACAGCCAGCTGCCGCCCACCGGGGCGTCGGCCGGCACGGTGAGCACGATTTCGCTGTCGGTCCACGAGCGCACCGCGCTGGCAGGGAAGAGGTAGCCACCCTGGCCGCGCTCGTCGGCGCCCAGGCGCACCCGGCCGGTGCTGGGCCCGCCCAGGTAGCGGCCCTGAATGGTGACGGTGCCGCCGCGCGCCGCCGCTTCGGACACCTTGATGAGCATGGGGGTCACCGTCACCATGGCGGTCTGCTGCGCAGGCGCGCAGGCCACCAGGGGCGCGGTCAACACTAAAGAAGCAACCAAGAAACGCAGCATGCTTAAGCCTCCGTGCCCGCAGTGTAATACATGCGATGACCGCCCCTGTGCCCCCCCTTGCCCCCCAGGGCCCCCTGCGCGGCCAGCGCGTGCTCGTGGTGTTCAACCCCAAGAGCGGCAGCGGCGACAGCCAGTTGCCCCTCTTTCTGTCCCTGTTGCGTGCCGAGGGCGCCGAGGTGACCGAGCGCGAGCTGAAGCCAGACACCCCCATGCACGAGTATGTGGGCGACCTCAAAGATTTTGACGTGGTCGTGGCCGCCGGCGGCGACGGCACCGTGAGCAGCCTCGCCTACGCTGCCCGGCACACCGACATTCCCCTGCTGGCCTTTCCGGCCGGCACCGCCAACCTGATCGCCCTGAACCTGGAGCTGCCCCATGACGCCGCCGCCCTGGTGGAGATCATGGCCCAGGGCCACACCCTGCGCCTGGACATGGGCGAGGTGAACGTCAAGGGTGAGACCAGCGGCTTTTGCATGCTGGCCGGTGCCGGCGCCGATGCCAGCATGATCCGCGACAGCGAGGACCTGAAAGCCCGCTACGGCGAACTGGCCTATGTGATCAGCGCCATGAAGCAGCTGAACCCCAAGAAGACCACCTTTCACCTGGAAATTGACGGGGAAAAACGCGATTTTGAAGGCATTGGCGTGATGGTGGCGAACTTCGGCATGGCGAACTACCGCCTGCCCATCACCAGTGCCATCAGCCCCGCCGACGGCCGCTTTACCGTCATTCTGATGAAGGCCGGGAATATCCTGCGCCTGCTGCCCAACATCATTGACTCGGTGCGCGTAAAGCTGAACTTAGGCGACCCCATCTTCAGCGGCAACCTCGAAACCCTGGAAGCCCGCACGGTGAAGGTGGACGCCGATGATCCTTTCCCGCTGCAGTACGACGGCGAACTGCACGTGGAAACCACCCCCTTTGAGGCCCGCATTCTCCCCGGCGCCGTGCGTTTTCTGACCCCCGCCCAGCGCACTGACTTGGAGACCTGAGCAAAGCCCGTCTGGGACGGCAAAAAACAGGCGGCCTCACAGGAGGGCCAGGAAGGGGCCTCGGCGCGCGGCTGAGGGGTAAAGTACGGGCATGGGCGCCGAGTTTCGCACCTGCCGTGTTTGTCAGCAACTCCTTTCGGTGGCGGCATTTCCCAAAAATCGCCCTGACGGGAGTCGGCACTATCGTTGCCTCAATTGTCAGGCAGCAGCCTACCGTCAGCGCTATGCCCAGGATGATCGGCGTCGCGTTTTTCAGATTGCCTACACTATGAATGGCAGTGTGCTCAGACGTTTTCCCCACTTCAGTCCTCTTGCACCGGAGATGTTGGTGGCATTGCTCTGCGAAACGCCAGCTTGTGCCTATTGCGGCCTGCCGAATGATCGATGTGGTCTGGGCTTCCAGATTGATCACATTCATCCTCTAAGTCGGGGCGGGCGTCACGAGATGGACAACCTCGCGCTCGCCTGCGCGCAATGCAACCGGGCCAAATGGGACCTCACCCGAGACGAGTTTGAGCGCTGGCTGGCGCGAGCTGCCCAGCGTCTCGCTGCCTCTCAATTCAATGTTCTATAATTCCACTTATGAAACATAAGGGATGGGGATGACGGGTGCCGCCCTGGTCCTGGCCTCACGTTGGGCCAGTGCTGCCAACCGCCGTCGTGAGGGCCTTCGGGCAGCCCACACTCAGGACGCCGCCGCCCTAACTGAGCTGCTCTATACCTATATGCGTCTGAAATCCAGCCGGGGTGGGCGGATCAGCGAACTCACGCTGGCGCACTACGCCGAGAGCGTGAGGCGCTTCCTAACCTTCACGGGGCCTCCCGAAGCCCCCGCGCACGCGCTGAACCAGTTGTCCAGCGAGGCGTTCGACCTGTGGCTGCTGCACCTGCAGGCCGAAGGGCTCGCGGCGGCCAGCGTGAAACGTCACCTCTATGGCGTCCGCAATCTGATGAAGGCCCTGGTGTGGGCGAACGTGCTGGATCATGACCCCAGCGCTGGGGTTCGCCCGCCTGCCGACGTCACGCCCGCCCACGCCCGCAAACGCGCCATAGAAGGAGCGCAATACCGCCAGTTGCTGGAGCTGCCAGAAGCGCTGCATCCCGCTCACCCCACGCGGGCCACCCGCGACCGGTTGCTGCTGCTGCTGGGCGGCAATCTGGGCCTGCGGGCCGCTGAAATCGTGGGGCTCAATATCGGGGACGCTGATCTGACGACCAGTTCCCTCCAGGTGCGGGGCAAGGGCAGCAAGTTGCGGCGGGTGCCTCTCACGGCGGGCATGAAGGCGGCCTTGCAGGCGTGGCTGACCTACCGGGTCGCCGTAACAGCCCCCAGCGGGCCCGACGCACCGCTGCTGGTCTCCCTGACACCCAGGAATCTGGGCGGACGCCTGACCACCAAAGGCGGGCGGGATATCGCGGCCCAGTACTATCAGGCGCTGGGCCTCCCGGCGGAGATGTGGGGCCTGCATACCCTGCGCCGGACAGCCGGTACCCAGCTCTACCGCGCCACCCGTGATCTGCACGTGGTCGCCGATGTGCTGGGGCACGCCTCAGTCAATACCTCGGCGATCTACGCCAAGATGGACACAGAGCTGCGCCGCGAAGCGCTGGAGGCTATGGAAGCGCTGCGGGAGAAGCCAAAGCCCTAAAGCCACGCCACCCGCCGCCGCCAGCCATACAGCACCATCAGCAGTGCCAGCCCCAGCGCCGGCAGGTCACCCACCTGCATGAACACGGTGGTGCCGCTCAGCAGCCTGGGGCGCACATCCAGCACCTGCACGGCCTGACCCGTGCTCACGGTCTGCACCGGCTGACCCAGGTCATTCACCGCGCCGGCCACGCCCAGGTTCACGCTGCGCACCAGCCAGCGCCGGGTTTCGATGGCGCGCACCCGGCCCATCTGGAAATGTTGCTGCACGCCCCAGCCCTTGTACCAGCCATCGTTGCTGGGGTTGACCAGCACCTGCGCGCCCCGGAGGGCCAGCGTGCGCGCCACCCAGGGGAACACGCTGTCATAGCAGACATAGGTGCCGTACTGGACCCCGTTCAGGGTCAGGGGCTCCAGGGTCTGGGCCGGCTGAATATCGCCCAGACCCAGGCCCAGCACCCGCTCCAGCAACCCATACAGGGGCGACAGAACGGCGTCGAAGGGCCGGGTTTCTCCAAACGGCACCGGCCGGGCCTTGAGATTGGCACTCTGTACCCGCCCCTGGGCATCGAGACTGGCGACCTGATTGAAGCGCCGCGCCGTGAGGCCGCCATTGGCGGTTGGCACGAACTCGGTGCCGCCTATGCCGCTGATACCGGGGCCGGGAAAGGTCGGCACCGGCAGGCCGGGCGTGGGCGCTGGGCCCCCTGGGAGTTCAATGGCGCCCTCGCTCCAGACCACCACGCTGCCGGGTGGGCGCTGCAGGCTGGCTTCACGCTGCACCCGCAACTGCGCATCTGCCGTGAGGGTGCCCGACGCGCGCTCAAACGCTGGAAACGCCATCCGCAGCACCCGCATGGGCTGTTCAGGCCCTTCACCGGGAAGGCGAGTCAGGCCGTAGCCCAGGGCGCCGCCCCAGGCCAGGGCGGCCAGCAGGACCGGCCGCAGAGCCCCTCTCCCCCGCCGCTCCAGCACCGCATGGGCCAGTGCCGCCGCCGTCAAGGCCACCAGCACGCTGCCCAGCAGCACACCGCCCAGGTCCGCGATCTGGATAGCGGGCGTGGGCAGCAGGGTGTACCCCAGGGTGGGCCAGGGAAAGGCCAGCGGGCCCAGAAAGCGCAGCCATTCCAGCAGCACCCAGCCGCCTGCCAGGGTCCAGACCCGACCGGTGGGCGAAGGGGTCAGGCGGGTGGCGATCAGGGCCATGCCCGCCAGGAAGGCCCCCTCCAGGGCGAACAGCAGCCCGGCCAGGGCGCCCATAGGCACGAAGCCCCGGAACAGGTCCACCAGAAAGGCCCCCAGCCACCACAGGTGCAGCCCCATGTAGCCGAAGCCTGCCCAGAACAGACGCCCGGCGGCCTGCCGGGGGGCTTCGGCGCGGGCGGTGAACGCCAGAATGGCCGCCAGCGGCAGGGCGCTCAGCGCACTCCAGGGCAGCGGCAGACCGCAGGCGGCCAGGGCCAGGCCCAGCAGCAGGGCGGTGACGGGAACAGGCATGGGGGCCATGATAGGGCCGCGCCCGGCCCATGTTTCGGCAGCAGGTGGCGAAGCCGCCGCACGACCTGCCCAGGCCACGAGGCTAAAGAGTGCCACAGGGGTCCCCCGTGGGTGGCATGGCGGCCACGCACCACAGATAAGGGCGGAATGTTCTAGGATACGTGCACCTTGCGAGTGGCCTTTATCAGTGACATACACGGCAACATTCACGCCCTGACGGCGGTGAAACGCTTCCTGAGCGAGAACATCGTCAATCAGGTGATCGTGGTGGGCGACCTCGTGGGCTACGGCGCCAGCCCCGGGCCGGTGATTGACTTCGTGCGGCGTGAGGGCTGGGTGACCGGCCTGGGGTCCAGCGACATGCGCGTGGCCATTGACCTGGGCGACCGCGCCGACCGGAAGGGCGTGGCCGATCAGGTGCTGACCTGGACGAAGAAGATCCTGACCCCCGAGCAGCTGGACTTTCTGCGCCGATTGCCGCCGGGCGGGCGCATTACCACGCCGATTGGCCGCGTGCGCTTCTTTCACGGCAGCCCCTACGCCCCGGACCAGCGCCTGGACCTGATGGCCCCCGAGCGCGAACTCGAAGAACTGGCCGATTCGCTGGGCGCCCGCGTGATCGTGGTGGGCGGCTCGCACGTGCCCTTTGTGCGTGTGCTGGGTGACACGACCTTCGTGGACCCCGGCAGCGTGGGCTTGACCCTGAACCACGAACCCGGCGCCGACGTGGCGATTGTGGACTGCGTGGGCCGCAAGCCCAAGGTGTCCCTGCACAAGGTGACCTATGACTTTGCGTCCAGCGCCTTTGACATCATGGCCTGGAACCTGCCGCCGGTGATTGCCGATGTGATTCGCACCGGGCGAATGGGGTAAAGGACAAAAGCAGAGGCGCGGCGGACCCAGTTACAGGTCCGCCGCGCTTTTCTGGGCTTTCTGGTCTTCAGGCCGGCACCGGGGCCAGCGCATCCAGAAAGCGCCCAGCGAGGCCGCGTTCGCCCAGCAGGTCTTCCAGCGCGCGCATCAGGGTCAGGTACGGCGCGGGGCGGGCGGTTTCGCCCATCAGGCCCAGGCGCCAGATCTGGCCGGCGGTGGGGCCCAGGCCGCCCGTCACGCTGATGCCGCGCTCGCGCAGGCGGCGGCGCACGTCAGCGTCATTCAGGTCCGTGGGGAGGCGCAGGGCCAGCACAGTGGGCAGCCGGGCTTCGGGGCGGGCTACGTACGGCGTAAAGCCCAGGGGCGCCAAGGCCCGTTGCACCGCCTGCCCAATCTCCGCGGCGCGCGCCTGGCGCACGGTCAGGCCTTCGTCCAGGGCGGCCCGCAGCGCCGCGTGCAGGGCGTAGTGGAGGTTCACCGGCACAGTGTGGTGGTAGCTCTGGCGGTCCCAGTAGTCGCGCAGGCCTTCAAAGTCGCAGTACCACAGCGGGGTGGGGGTCCGCCGCGCGGCAAAGCGTTCAAAGGCCCGGGCGCTGATCGCCACCGGGGCCAGCCCGGGGGGGGCCGAGAGGCACTTCTGCGCCCCGGTGTAGGCGTAGTCCACGCCCCATTCGTGCATGGCGAAGGGCTCCATGCCCGCCGTGGTCACCGCGTCCACCGTCAGCAGGGCGCCGCTGTTCCGCACCAGGGCCGCCAGGGCGGGTACCGGGTTCAGCACGCCGGTGCTGGTTTCGCCGTGCACCACCGCCACCAGCCGCACGCCGTCCAGCTGCGCGGCCACCGCTGCCGGGTCAATGGGCTCGCCGTGCGGGGCCTGCACCACGCGCACGCGGGCGCCATAGCGGGTGGCCATCTCGGCCATGCGCGCGCCGAACGAACCGTTGACACACACCAGCACCTCGTCGCCCGCCTCCACCAGATTGGCGAAACCCGCTTCCATGCCCAGGCTGCCGGTGCCGGCCAGCAGGGCGGTAAAGGTGTCCGGCGCCGCGCCGTACATGGCGCGCAGGTCGGCCTGAATCTCGCGGTTCAGGGCAAAGACCTCGGGGTCCATGTGGCCCAGCATGGGGCGGGTCAGGGCAGCCAGGGCGTCGGGGTGGATCGGCGTGGGGCCGGGCGTGAGGAGGGTGTGCTCGGGCGCAGGGGCGGACATGGCCTACAAGGTAGTGGAACGGGCAGGTTTTAGCAATGATATTGCGAATGAGTGAAGGACAAGCGATTTTGATGGGGAAATATTGCTCCAAGAATCAGAAGATGCCTTGCAAATTGCCCAGAATGAAAAGAGTCGTCACGGTGCAGTGCGCGGGGCTTTGCGGGGCTGTCCAGACACCTTCAGAGCTGAGCCTCTAGCATGGGGGGCATGAGTGAACCCAGCCTGCGCGCGGTGCTGTTTGACCGGGACGACACGATTGCCTACACCGACCCAGGCGTATACCGCGAGGCCGCTGCCTGGATGGCGCGCACGTACAGCGTTCCTATAGACGCCGCGCTGCAGGCCCTACGCGAGCAGTGGGCGGCGCGGGCGCTGACGTGGTGGGATCTGCGCTCCCAGGCCCAGGAAGACGCCTTCTGGGCCGACTACGGCACCGAGTTGACCGGCCGCCTGGGTCTGTCCCCCGAAGCAGCGCCGCAGCTGATGGCCGCCTATCCATACGAGGTCTACATGAAGCCGGTGCCGCATGCCCGTGAGGTGCTGCTGGAACTGCGTGCCCGGGGTCTGAAGGTGGGGGTGCTGAGCAACACCCTGCCCAGCATTGACCGCACCCTGAAGGCGGTGGGCCTGGACGATCTGGTGGACGTGGCGGTGGCCACCTGCGTGGTGGGCGTGCACAAACCGGACGCCGGGGCCTACCTGCACGCGGCCGAGGCCCTGGGGGTGGAACCTGCCGAGGTGCTGTTCGTGGACGACAAGGCCGAGAACGTTGAGGCGGCCCGCGCGCTGGGCATGCAGGCGGTGCAGATTGACCTGCGCGGCGAGGTGGCGGGCGCCCTGCACGACCTGCGCGCGGTGCTGGACCGGGTGCCGGGGCCCGCCCACGCGCCGTGAGGCCCGTGCGGATTGACGCCCACCTCGATCTCGCCATGAACGCCCTGGATGGGCGCGACCTCACCCTGAGCCTGGAAGCGCTGCGGGCCCGCGACCCGGTGAACGGCCAGACGGCCGCCGTCACGCTGCCGGAACTGCGGGCCTCGGGGGTGCAGGTGTGTCTGGGGACGCTGTTCGCTCTGCCGCGCACCCCGGGCAGTCCGCACGGGTACGTGGACCACGCGGGCGCCCGCGCGCAGGCCCTGGCCCAGCTGGACGTGTATCGCCGCTGGGAGGACGCCGGACTGGTGCGGGTGCTGACGAGCCGCGCCGGGGTGGCGGCCCACTTGCAAGACGAGCACGCGCCGCTGGGGGTGGTGCTGCTGATGGAAGGGGCCGATCCGGTGCGTGGCGCCGACGATCTTCCCTTCTGGGCAGAAAGGGGCGTGCGCCTCATTGGGCCGGCCTGGGGACGCACGCGCTACGCCGGGGGCACCGACGCACCGGGGCCCCTGACGGAGGCGGGGCGCGAACTGGTGACTGCCATGCGTGAGCTGGGCCTGACCCTGGACGCCTCGCACCTGGACGACGCGGCGTTCTGGGACGCGGCGGAGCTGGGGGTCGGCATGATCGCCTCGCACGCCAATGCCCGCGCGCTGGTGCCGGGCAACCGCCACCTGAGTGACGAGATGGCGCGCGCCGTGGCGCAGGCGGGGGGGGTGATTGGGCTGGTCTACCTGAACCGCTTTATTCGCCCGCTGCCCGAAGGGAGCCTGGAGCAGGTGCCGCTGGCCGAGCTGGCGGCGCACGCGCGGCACTACGCCGCTTTGGTCGGCTGGGACCATGTGGGACTGGGCAGCGATCTGGACGGGGGCTTCGGGGCCGAGAAGGCGCCGGCTGGCGTCACGCGCCACCGCGAGGTCTGGCGGCTGCTGGACGAATTGCCCGAGGCCGCGCGGGCGGGGGTGGCCGGCGGGAACTGGGCGCGCTGGCTGAGCACCCGGCTGTGAGGCCCGGCTAGCGGGTGTTCAGGGCGGTCCCAAACTGCTCGTTCAGGAAGACGGCCAGCGCCTGCGCAAAGCGCTCGTGGGCAAAGCTGCTGGGGTGAATGCCGTCCAGGCTGAAGCGGCGCCCAAAGGGGGCCGCCGCTGTGGGCAGCAGGGGCCGGCCTGGAAGACGGTCCAGCACCGCATTCACGTCGAACACCGGCACCGAATTGGCGGCGGCCAGTTCGCGGATCGCGTCGTTGTAGCCGCGCACGATCTGCTGGGCCTGGGTGTATTCGGCGGCGGTCAGGGCGGCCGGGCTGGTGCAGGACAGCGGCTGCTCACGGCTGGCCTTGGCCACCGTCAGCGTGCCGAAATACGCTTCCTGGCCCTGGCAACTGGCGTCCACCAGTCCGCCCAGGCGCAGCACCCGCACCGGGATCAGGGCAGGGACCCGGGTCATGTCGGGCAGCGTCATCACGACCAGATGCGGCACGCCGCCGTCCAGCAGGCGGGCCAGCAGCTCGGCGTAGTCGGCCCGGAACTGGGCCAGTGGGGTGGCCTGGTCCGGCTGCCCGCGCAGGGTGGGCAGCAGCGCGTCGTTGTTGCCAATCCACAGGGTCACAAACTGGGGCTGCCGCTGCAACGCCGCCTGCAGCTGGGTGGTGCCGGGGCCCAGAATCGCGCGGTACAGGTCCGGGTCGTACAGCAGCGGGTCGGGGTCTTGCGCCTGGGTGTCGGTGCTGCGCAGCACGTCGCCCACCCTGGCGCCGGGCACCGCCACCACCATGGCCTGCACGTCTGGACGGGCCCGCTGGCAGGTCTTGGCACCGCTCACGCCGATGGGTGGCGGGCAGCCAGGGGCCAGGACGTCGGGCATGGGCGTGTCCAGGCCGCCCCGCTGGCCCAGCAGGTGGGCGTAGGAGGCGTTCTGGGACTCGGCGGTGAGGCCGCCAGACTGGAAGCCGGCCGTGATGCTGTCGCCCATCGCCACATAGCGGGCAAAGGGCACAGCGGCGGCGCGTGGGCTGGGCGACAGGGCGGGCGTGCAGGCGGTGAGGAGCGCGAGGCAGACGAGGGCGGCTTTCATGGCACCACCTCCACAGACGCAGCGGCGGCGCGGGGCGGCCACCAGCGAATGTGGGTATACCACAGCCTTCCTGCGTGTCTGGGTGCGCTTGGCTACGACTTCCGAACCCATGCCGCTTCCCCGTGACGGCGCGTCTACGCCGCAGAGAAGGAAAAGACACAGATCCCGTTCATGTTCAGCCTGTTCCGCTGCCCCAGCTGTGGCCGTGCGCCCGCCCGTTTCGGCGTAGGCTGGAGCGCGTGACGGATCTCGCTCTGGACCCCCGCATTCACGCCTTTGATTCGGCGGCCCGGGTGGCCGAAAGCGCCCTGCGCGGGCAGTTGCCCGGCGAAGGCTGGCGCTACCTGGGCACGCGCCCCCTGTGGGCGGGCCCCGGCCGCCTGAGCCTGCTCGGTGCCCCCGAGGACGGCGCCGAGCAGGTCACCGAGGCCCTGCCGGGCGAGGCCCTGGCGCTGCTGTGGGAAAACCGCGAGGGCTGGGCGCGGGTGCGCACGGTGCATGACGGCTACCTGGGCTGGGTGCGGGTCCTTGAGCCGCAGCCGCAGCCGCCGGCGGCCGAGTTGCATCCTGTCACCGCCCTGCGGGCCCACGCCTACGCGGGGCCCAGCATCCGGCAGCCGCTGGTGGGCGAACTGGCGCTGGGGGCCCAGGTGGGCACACGGCCTGGCGAGGTGGTCGAGGAACAGGGGCGCCGCTGGGTGCCGGTCACGCTGGGCGACGGTGTGGAGGCCTGGGTGCAGGCGGCCGTGTTCTCCCCCATTCCGGGCGACGTGGCGGACCTCGCACTGCGCTTTCTGGACGCGCCGTATGTGTGGGGCGGGCGCAGCGCGTGGGGGCTGGACTGCTCGGGGCTCACGCAGGTCGTGTACGCGGCGCATGGGCGGGCCCTGCCGCGCGACGCCGACCAGCAGCAGGCGGCGCTGCAGGCGGTGGAGGCGCCGGTGCGCGGTGACCTCGCCTTCTTCCCGGGGCACGTGGGCCTGATGCTGGATGAACGGCGCATGGTGCACGCCAACGCCACGCACATGCGGGTGAGCATCGAGACGCTGGGCGAGGGCGAGTACGGCACGCGGCTGCAAGAGAGCCTGGAGGGCTTTGGGCGGTGGCCCGGGTGAGCCTAGGCTGGGAGACGCTGGAGCTGCACACTGCGCAGCCCTTTGGCATTGCCCGCTGGACGCACAGTGTGTATCCGCGCACCTTCGTGACCTTCACGCAAGACGGCGTGATGGGCCAGGGCGAGGCGGCCCCGAATGCCTTTTACGGCGAGACGCGCGCCACGGTAGAGGGCGTGCTGCCGCTGCTTTCGGGGGCCCTGGAGGACCCCTGGGACTGGGACGGGCTGGGCGCGCGCCTCGCCGCACTGATGCCGCAGGGGCACCCCAGCGCCAAGTGCGCTCTGGAGATGGCAGCGGTGGACTGGTGCGCGCGCGCCGTGGGCCGCCCGGCGTGGCAACTGCTGGGCCTGAGCCCGCTGCCACTGCCGGAAAGCAGCTACACGGTGGGCATCGCCCCGCTGGACGACATGCGCCGGCAGGCCCGCGAGGCTGTAGGCCGGGGCCACGGCGTGCTGAAGGTGAAGCTGGGTACCGACCACGACGAGGCGATTGTTCAGGCCCTGCGCGAGGAAGCGCCTGGGGTGGCCCTGCGGGTGGACGCCAACGCCGCCTGGACCCGCCCCCAGGCCCGGCGGATGCTGGACGTGCTCTCTGCCGCGCGCGTCGAATTGGTGGAGCAGCCCCTGGCGGCCGGCGATCTCGAGGGGCATGCGGCCCTGCGTGGGGTCTCAGCGGTGCCCCTCGTGGCGGATGAAAGTCTGCACCATGTGGGGGACGTGCTGGCCCTGGCGCGCGCCTTTGACGGCGTGAACCTGAAGCTGGCCAAGCTGGGCGGGCCGCTGCAGGCCCTGCGCGCCTTGCGGCTGGCGCGCGCGGCGGGGTTGCAGGTGATGATGGGCTGCATGATTGAAAGCAGCCTGGGCATTGCGGCGGCGGCGGCCCTGGCGGGCGCGTGCGACTGGGCCGACCTGGACGGCGCCCTGCTTTTGGCCGACGATCCATTTGAGGGACTGGTGTGGCAGGCGGGGCACTTGCAGCGGCCCACAGGCGCCGGCTGGGGCGTGACGCGGCGGTGAGCCTGCGTATCGCTCTTATCGGCTGCGGGAACCGGGGCGCGGACGTTTACGGGCGTTTACTGCAGGCCCAGGGCGCGCGGATCACCCACCTGGTCGAACCGCGCGCCGCACGCCTGGCCGAGGTGGCGGCGCGGCATGGGGTGGAACCAGAGGCGCAATTTGTCCACTGGGACGCCTTCTTCGCCCGGGGGCGGGTGGCCGACGCGGTGGTGATCGCCACCCCTGACGACGCGCATGTGGGGCCCTGTCTGCAGGCGCTGGCCCTGGGCTACGACGTGCTGCTGGAAAAGCCGGTCTGCCTGCACGAGCACGAACTGGCGTTGCTGCTCCAGGCCGAGGCGGCGTCGGCCGGGCGGGTCACGGTGTGCCATGTGTTGCGCGCCACGCCGTTTTTTCAGGCGGTGCAGGGGGTGCTGGACGGGGGCGCCCTGGGGCAGCTGGTGGGGATTCAGCACGCGGAGAACGTGGCGCACTGGCATTACGCGCATTCGTATGTGCGGGGCAACTGGCGCGCCACGCCGCCCGCCGCACCGTTCCTGCTGGCCAAGAGCAGCCACGACCTGGATCTGCTGCGCGCGTTTGCGGGTGCCCGGCCGCTGCGGGTCAGTAGCGAAGGCGGGCTGCACCACTTCCGCCCGGATCAGGCGCCACCCGGCGCCGCTGACCGCTGCGTGGTGTGCCCGGTGGTGGGCTGTCCCTCGGATGCCCGCCGGATTTATCTGGACCGTGATCCAGGGATCTGGCCGGTTACTGTGCTCACGGCCGGGGGGCAGGCGCTGGAGGACGCCCTGGCGCAGGGACCCTACGGCGAATGCGTGTACCTGGGCCACAACAACCAGCCGGACCATCAGGCGGTGACCGTGGTCTTCGAGGGTGGCGTGACCGCGCAGCTGACAGTGAGTGCGTTTACCCACAACAACACGCGCACGCTGAAGCTGCTGGGCACCCACGGCGAACTGCGCGGCCATATGGAACGCGGTGAGCTGGAGCTGCACGACTTTCGGAGCAGCGCAGTGACCCACTGGACAGTAGACACAGCAGGTATCCACGGCGGCGGTGACCTGGGCCTGGTGCAGGCGTGGCTGGCCTTCCTGCGCGGGGCGGCCCCTCCCCCAACGCCGCTGGCGCAGTCGCTGGATTCGCACCGGATGGCGTTTGCGGCCGAGCGGGCGAGGGTGGAAGGTCGCGTGGTGGAGTTGGAGTGAAGACAAGGTTTGCTTATAGAATACTAAGTGAAAGTATTCACGATTATATCAGATCGTGAAATTTTCGTCTCGTCGGTTGCTTTGAAGGCTCCATTCGCCGTTGAGCTTCTCCAGAAGCACATAGTCCGTATTACCCAGCACCAGTTCGCCCTGCATCCAGACCTCCTCGATATCCCGGCCCAGCAACGCGGCCAGGCCAATGCGCAGGATGCCGCCGTGCGAGACCACAGCGGCCTCCTGGTCCTGGGGCAACCCCTCCAGAGCCTGCACAAAGCGCGCGGCAATTTGCTCGAACGTCTCGCCGCCGCGAAAGCCCAGCCCGCCGCCGGGCAGGCGCAGGTCGTGGACAGCGGTTTTCAAGTCGGCGTAGGGGCGGCCAGCCCAGTCGCCGCAGTCCACCTCCTGCAGGTCGGGGCGCACCTGCACAGGCAAGCCCAGTGCGCGCGCCAGAGGCTCGGCTGTTTGCTGGGCGCGGCGGTAGGTGCTGGCGTACACGGCCTGGGGGCGTGGAGATGCGGCGGCAAGGCGCCCGGCCAGCGCCTGCGCCTGGGCGTGGCCCCGCTCGCTGAGTTCGTCGCCCGCGCTCGCCGCGCCGCGCAGAATGCCGGCCTGATTGCCGTGGGTTTCGCCGTGCCGGATGAGCCACAGGTGCATGGGGCGCAGTCTACGGAATCGGGAGGGAAAGCCAGGGCGCAGGTCTTCCCTTCCCTACGGTCAGGCGGGGCGCAGGGCGTCGGCTACAGCGGCGGCCAGCGGCGTGGTGGGGCGGCCGATCAGGCGGCGCAGGTCGCCACTGTCGGTCTTCAGTTCGCCGCGCGCCAGGCCGGCGTCGGAATCGGCCAGCATCTCGGCCAGGGGGGCGGGCAGGCCAAAGCTTTTCAGGGTCTGGGCGTACTCGGCCACCGGCAGGTTCTGGTAGGCCACCGGGCGCCCGCCCTGGCGGCTGAATTCGGCGGCGATCTGGGGCAGGGTCAGGGCCTCGTCGCCGCCCAGCTCGTAGGTGGCGCCCTCGTGGCCCTCGCCGGTCAGAACAGCAGCGGCGGCTTCAGCGTAGTCGGCGCGGGTGGCGGGGGTCACCTGACCGTCGCCGGCGGCACCCAGCAGTACGCCCTGGGCCAGGGTCTGCGCCAGACTGCCCGTGTAATTCTCGGTGTACCAGCCGTTGCGCAGCAGGGTGAAGGGGACGCCGGACGCGCGCAGAATCTCTTCGGTGGCCCGGTGGTCGGCGGCCAGCCCCATCTGCGCCGTGCCGGCATTCAGCAGGCTGGTGTACGCCAGGAGGGCCACGCCGGCCTCACGCGCGGCCTCGATCACCTGGCGGTGCTGACCGGGGCGGTCGTTCAGGTCGTTGCTGGAGACCAGCAGCAGGCGGCTCACCCCGTCCAGGGCGGGGGGCCAAGTTTCCGGCTGGGTGTAGTCAGCACGGCGCACCTGCACGCCCTGGGCAGCCAGGTCGGCGGCCTTTTCGGGGGAGCGCACCAGGGCCACCAGGGTCTGGGCGGGCACGCCGCGCCGCAGCAGGGCGTCCAGGGTCAGGCGGCCAAGGTGGCCAGTGGCACCAGTCACAGCAATCATGGGAACTCCTTCGGGATGAGGGGCGAGGTGTCGGCGTTTCACTTACATGTTGGAGAAAAAAATTTAGCCGGCCCGCTGGGCCAGGTCTGCCGTCACGTCGGCCAGGGTGGTCCGGGCCAGTTCGGCTTCCAGGGCGGCCTGGGCCTGGGCAAAGTGCGCCTCCAGGGTGGCCTGGATGTTGGCGCCCACCGGGCAACTGGGGTGCGGGTGCTCGTGCAGGCGAAACACCGACCCCTGACCCACGGCGCGGTACACGTCCAGCAGGGTGATCTGCGTGGGCGGGCGGGTCAGTTCAGCGCCGGCCACGCCCCGGCGGGTGCGCAGCAGCCCGGCGCGGCGCAGCAGCCCCGAGACGGTGCGGATCACCACCGGGTTGGTGCCCACACTGCCGGCCATCTCGGCTGAACTGGAGGCGTCCGGGAACTGATGAACCAGGGCCAGGATATGCACCGCCACAGAAAATTGACTGTTCACTGGCCCCACCTCCTCTCCAACGTGTCACAGTTTTGCTGACAAGTTAGGGGTTGTCAAGTCTTCAGCGACAGGGCGCTTTCCCTCACGGAGTCGCGCGCGCCCCTCCCCTATCCTGGGCAGGTGCATCCAGACGACCTGCCCGTGCTGCCCACCACGCCCGGCGTGTACATCTTCCGCAAGGGGGGCACGCCGATCTATATCGGCAAGGCCAAGAACATCCGCGCCCGGGTGGGGCAGCACTTCAAGGCAGGCGGCAAGAGCGGCAAGTTCACGGCGCTGGCGGACACGCTGGAATTCATCACGGCCCGCAACGAGGTCGAGGCGCTGGTGCTGGAAGCCAACCTCATCAAGCAGCACCGGCCGCACTACAACGTCACGCTGAAAGACGATAAACACTACCCGTTCCTGAAGCTGACGAACGAAGCGTTTCCCATGCTGGTGGTCACGCGCCGAGTCCTCAAAGACGGGGGCAGCTACTACGGGCCGTACCCGGATTCCTCGGCTGTACGGCGGGTCAAGCACCTGATTGACACCATGTTTCCGCTGCGCAAGAACTCTGGTCTGCCGCTGCAGAAAAAGGCCCGGCCCTGCCTGAACTTTCACATGGGCCGCTGCCTGGGCCCGTGTGTGGACCGCGCCGAGCCGACCGAGTACGCGCGGGTGGTGGAGGACGTGAAATCGCTGCTGGAAGGCCGCGCGGCGCCGGTGATTGCCCGCCTGAAGGCCGACATGAAGGTGGCGGCCCAGGGCCAGGATTTCGAGCAGGCCGCCCGGGTGCGCGACCGGGTGCAGGCGGTGGAAAAGCTCTTTGGCACCGAGCAGCACGCCTTTGTGAGCGACGAGACGGACCTGGATTTCCTGGGCGCGGCGCAGGCGGGGGAATACGCGATGGTGCAGCTGTTTCGCATGCGCGGCGGGCGCGTGGTGGGGCGCGACAAGCGCTTTCTGTCGGGCACCGAGGACGCGCCGCTGGGCGAGATTGTGGAAGCCTTTGTGCAGGACTACTACACCCAGGCCACCCATGTGCCGGGACTGATCCTGCTGCCGGCCGACTTTGAAGACGCCCCGGTGTGGAGCGAGTTTCTCTCGGAAAAGGCGGGGCGCAAGATCGAGATGCGCACGCCCAAGCGCGGCGACAAGGTGGACCTCGTGGAGATGGCGCAGCGCAACGCGGGGGCGGGCCTGGACTCCGAACTGGCGCTGCTGGAACGCCGGGGCGACCACCCGGGCCTGGACGCCCTGCGCGAGGTGCTGGCGCTGCCGGACCGGCCGTGGCGCATCGAGGGCTACGACAACTCGAACCTGTTTGGCACGAACATCGTCTCCGGCATGGTGGTCTTCGAGGGCGGGCGGGCACGCCGGGGTGAACACCGCCGCTTCAAGGTCAAGGGCCTGGACCACCCCGACGACTACACCGCCATGCGCCAGACGATCACCCGGCGCTTTACCGGCAGTCTGGCCGACAAACTGCCCCTGCCGGACCTGCTGCTCATTGACGGCGGGCGCGGGCAGGTGAACGCGGCGCTGGACGCTCTGAAGGACGCGAATCTGCAGATCCCGGTGGTGGGGCTGGCCAAGCGCGAGGAGCGCCTGATTCTGCCGGGGCGCTACGGGGCGCAGTGGTGGCTGGAAAGCGGCACCGAAATTGGCGTGGAGCGCGAGTTGCTGCTGCCGCACACCCACCCGGCGTTGCGGGTGCTGATCGGGGTGCGCGACGAGGTGCACAACTACGCGGTGACCTATCACCGCAAACTGCGCGGTCAGGACATGCTGCGCAGTGTGTTCGACGACCTGCCGGGCATTGGGCAGAAGCGCCGCGACGCGCTGCTGGAGCACTTCACCAGCCTGGAGGATCTGGCGGGGGCGCCGCTGGAACAGATTGCGGCAGTGCCGGGGATGACCATGCGGGCGGCGCAGAGTGTGAAGGCGTTCCTGGCGGAGCGGGCGGCGAATCAGGCTCCAGTGACACGGTAAAGGAATCGGGGTACGGATTCTGCTGGTTCGGCAGGTGAAACAGAAGGCGCGCAGGGGCGAATAATGGGCAGGCGAATGCTCTGCCTCGAAGGTCGGAAAACAGCGCCTCCCCATCCCTCTCCTTAAGATTGAGTGGCTCAAGGTTCGGCGTTGGGCCCTTTTGGCTGGACACGAGTTCGGGGTTTAGACCACTCAGTGAACCGGACATGGCACTATGCGGGGCGACACCACAGTACATGCGCCCGCTCCTCCAGACTCTGGCCTGGGGCTGGGCCGCACGCTGGCCGGGTGATCTTCACTGCCTGTCGTGTCTGGGAGACCTCTATGAAGCACACTTTTGCCCTCCTGCCGCTTACCACTCTTGCCCTGCTGGCCGGTTGTGCCGGGCAGACGCCGCTGCCCGAGAGCGCGGCCCTGAACCTGCAAGGGGGGCCCACCTTCCGCGTGGACCTGCGCGAAACGCCGCTGGCGGCCCTGGACGCCGCCGCGCGCGCCCGCCTGTCGCAGGAGGCGGCCGTGGAAATCACGCTGCGCAGCGGCACCACCCTGATGTACCGCAACGTGGGCGGCCATATCGTGGTGGACGGCGACATGCTGCTGGGCCGCTCGGAGGACGCCGCGCAGGTGCTCGCACGCCTGGACAAGGCGCCGGCCGGCAGCCTGGGCACCCAGAGCCTCTCGCGCTTTGCGGCGGGTGGCGGCAACTGGGCGAACAAAACGGTGCCGTATTTCTGGAAGCAGGGCGCCCTGACGGCCACGCAGGTGGCGGCGGTGAACGCGGCGGTGGAACGCTGGAACGCGCAGGCGGGCACCACCCTGCGCTGGGTCTGGAACCCGAACGCCGCCAACAAGGTGGAGTTCGTGGTGGGGGGCGGCGGCTGCGGGTCGTCGTACGTGGGGGCCATTGGGGGCACGCAGCCGCTGACCATTGCGCCGAACTGCTTTAACAACAGCACCATCATTCACGAGATGGGCCACGCCTCGGGCTTTCACCACGAGCACCAGCGCTGTGACCGCGATAACTACATTACGGTGGGCAGCGCCTACGTGGGCGACACCACCAATTTCGGCAAGACCTGCAACGCCTACACCCACGGTCCGTACGACTACGACTCGGTGATGAACTACTTCCCGCCGTACATCTACGCGCGCAGCCAGCCGGTGGGCACCTACAACGGCTCGCCGAGCAACCTGGGCAAGGTCTCGGAACTCAGCCGGGGCGACCTGTTCGCGCTGCAGGCCATCTACCCGGGCGGCACCACCCCGCCCCCCACCACGGGCCGCACCTACACCGGCACACTGAACAGCGGCGCCGCCACGGTGCAGCCGGGCTCCTCGGGCTTCTCGTACGCGGGGGGCACGCTGAAGGGCTCGCTCACCGGGCCGGCGGGCAGCGACTTTGACCTGTACCTGCAGCGCTGGTCCGGCTCGGCGTGGGGCACGGTGGCCCAGAGCACCAGCCCCGGCAATACCGAGACGGTCAGCTACGCGGCTGGGGCGGGCACCTACCGCTGGTACATCTACAGCTACAGCGGCAGCGGAACGTACAGTCTGACCGAGACGAAGTAAAGGTCGCCCACGGCCCCAACAGCGAGCCGCCCCTCTTCACTGGGAAGGGGGGCGGCTGGCGTTTCTGCGTTGGCGGGTGTGGGGGCGCGGCCCGTCACGCGGGGCTCAGGCGGTGCAGCAGGGCGCGGAGGTTCAGGGGCAGGCGCAGCAGGGGGGCTTTGGGCTGGGCGCGGGCGGCCTGACGGGCCAGGCGGGCCTGGGCGGCTTCGTCAAGCAGGGCCTGCGCGCGCCAGAGGTGGGGGTGCTGGTCGAGCATGGTGGGGGTCCTGTCGGCGGCGCCGCTGCCCCGGTGGCAGCCCGTGGTGGCGCGCGTCTGTGGCCCTTATAGTGCGCCCTAGCATGGGGGCAGCACATGCCGCACCTGGCTCAGCGGCCAGTGCGCCATTCTTCGTAGCGGCGTTAAGCCACCGGGGCTGGGTTATATGGCTTCCGAAAAATTCCGTAAGCCGTTACGGAATTTTTCCGACCGGACTGACCCAGCTGCGCAGCAGAGGGAGCAGGAAAAAGGACGGATTTCCGGGAATTGGACTGGCACAGCGCCGAAGGCGGGGAACATCCAGCTCTTTTCTAGATGTGACGGACATGGACGGCAGTCCGTATTAAGCATCGGGCAACGCACGCGGGGGCGCCCAGCGCCTGTAATGGGCAGATGCTCGCCCGACTGCGCCACGAGTTTGTGCCCTTCCTTCTGCAGCGCTGGCGCTCCCTGCTGCTGCTGTTGCTGGGCGTGATGGCGCCGCTGCTGCTCTTTACGCACCTGGCCCACGAGATCTTTGTCGAGGGGGGCTTCGCCTGGGACCAGGCGGTGCTGAACTGGTACGCCGCCCAGCGCACCCCGGGCCTGACCCGCGCGGCCGAAACGCTGGCGCAGGTGGCCGGGGTGAAGGTGCTGCCCTTTATCACGCTGGCCATTGCGTGGCTGCTGGGCAGCTGGCATGAAGGGCGCGGGCGCGCGCACGGCTGGTTTCTGCTGCTCAGCGTGCTGGGCGCGACCCTGCTGAACGTGGCGGCCAAGGTGGTGTTCCAGCGCCCCCGCCCCGATGAACTGACCGCTGTGCTGGCCGAACCCGGCTTCAGTTTTCCTAGTGGGCACGCGATGGCCAATGCGGCGTTTGGCATGGCGCTGGCCCTGGTGTTCTGGCGCTCGCGGGCGGGGTGGCCGGTGGCGGCGTTTGGGTTGGTCTGGGCCGTGACCGTGGGCGCCAGCCGCAATTACCTGGGCGTGCATTACCCGTCCGATGTGCTGGCGGGGATGACCGCCAGTGTGGCGTGGGTGGTGGGCCTGCGCCTGCTGATGGTTCGGCGCTGGCCCTCGCTGCGCCGTTCTCCGGCAGGGCAGCACGATACTCGGGAATAATGGGGGCCAGGTGGCGGCCCTTCTCCCCTGCTGTGCGGGCGCGGCGAGGGCCCTCCTGACTTCTCGGCTATAGTAAGTGAAAAGTGTCACGATTCTGCCAGCGCGTGAATTTTTTGTTTCGCTTACTGACTTAGATTGCTGTATGAGTTCGGCTCAGAGCTGAAAACCAGCGTGGACGGGGCCGTCTTCGGTGCGAAGGGGGCCGGAGCGCAGTTCTGCTTTCAGGAGCGCGCACCACCACGCACCCGGCGAGGTCCCCAGAAGAAAAGGGGGCCTCTAAAGCAGCTCCCCCCTCCCCTTTGCCCTCAAGCCTGGACTTTCTGGCCCAGGTCGAACGCCGTGTGAACGGCCCGCGTGGCGGTGTCCACATGCCCGCCCTCCACCGCCACCGAGACGTTCAGCTCGGAGCTGCCCTGGGAGATCATCAGGATGTTCACGTCCTGCGCGGCCAGCGCAGTGAACATGCGGGCCGAGACGCCGCGCTGGCCGCGCATGCCGCTGCCCACGATGGCCAGCACGGCCACGCCGGGCTGTTCCTCGATTTGCAGTTCCAGGCTGACTCCGGCGCGCAGGGCCGAGAGGGTGCGCTCGGCGTCGGCGGTCTGCACGGCCAGCGAGACGTTGCTCATGGAGGAGCTCTGCGAGACCATCAGCAGGGTGACGTTCTCGCGGGCAATAGCGTCAAAGACGCTGGCGATCACCTCGGGGATGCCCAGCACGCCGGCGCCGCTGACGTTGATGATGCTCACGTTGCGAATGGCGGTCACAGCCTTGACCGGGTGCCCGGCCTCATCGCGGGGTTCGGCCTGCACCAGGGTGCCGGGGAAGTCGGGGTCGGCGGCACTTTTCACGCGCAGGGGAATCCCACTTTCCTGCAGAGGTGTGACCGCCAGCGGGTGCAGCACCTTGGCGCCGAAATAGGCCAGCTCCATCACCTCGCCGTAGCTCAGAACCTCGATGTTGCGGGCGTCTTTGACCACGCGGGGGTCGGCGCTCATCACGCCGTCCACGTCCTTCCAGGCCCACACTTCATCGGCGCCCAGGGCCTTGCCCACGATGGTGGCGCTGAAATCGGTGCCGCCCCGGCCCAGGGTGGTGATGGCCCCCTTGTCGGTTTCGCCCATGAAACCGGCCACCACGGGCGTGACCCCGGCGGCCAGCAGGCCGCTGAGGCGGTCCTTGACGCGCTCGTAAGTGCCGGGCAGGGGCTTGGCGTTGCCAAAGTGCGTGTCGGTCAGGATGCCGGCCTCGCCGCCCGTGAGGTGGTGGGCGCGCAGGCCACCCTGTTCCAGGGCGAGGCTCATCAGGGGCGCCGAGAGGCGCTCGCCAAAGGCCACGATCAGGTCGCGCGAGCGCGGGGTGAGTTCGCGCAGCAAGTACACGCCGTACACGGCCTGGCGCAGGGTTTCGTGCATCTCGCGCAGTTCGCGCACCACGGCGCTGTCGGGGGCGGCGCCCAGTTCCTGAGCGGCCGTGAAATGCCGGGTGCGCATCAGGGCAATCTCGTCGTTGGCGCTGGCAATGTCGCCGGACTGCGCGGCGTCGGCCAGTTTCAGCAGGCTGTTGGTCACGCCCGCCATGGCAGAGACCACCACCACCACCTTGACGCCCTCGCGGATACTGCGCGCGGCCAGCGAGGCGCTGTGGCGCACGGCGCGGGCGTCTTGCATGTTTGTCCCGCCGAATTTCATGACCAGAAGCTCGTAACCCATGCCCAGAGTATGCCGCGTGCCTGGGGCAGCGGGTGGAGTGGCGTCTGGGCAGCGCAGCGCGAACGGCGTGAAGGGCCTGGGTGGATGAGCAGCACGGCTCATGGCGCAGGGCGAGCCGTCCGTGGGTGCTGTGGACGTGCGGCTGGACCAAGTGGCGGGGAGGAGTGTGCGCGAGGCAGGGCCAGTGAACACCGAGGAACGCAGGAAAACCATCACCTCCGCGCTGACCTGCGAGCTGCTGTTCCGGCCAGGAGGCGCGTTGCTTCTGGCCCTGTTCCTAGAGCGCCAGGGGCTGACACACCCCTTTCACCCGGTGTGTTAGGGTGCCGCCGTGCCGCGCGTCCTGATTCTGTGTACCCACAATTCCGCCCGGTCCCAGATGGCCGAGGCGCTGGTCCGCGCCGCCGCGCGCCGGGGGCTGGCCCTGGAGGTGCATTCAGCGGGCACCGAGGCCACGCGCGTGAAACCGGAAGCGGCCGTGGTGATGGCCGAGCTGGGCCTGGATCTCTCGGGCCACACCAGCAAGACGCTGTGGGACGTGCCGGACGCCCAGCGCTTTGATTACGTGGTGACGGTGTGCGACAGCGCGGCCGCCGGGTGCCCGGTGTATCCGGGGCAGACCGAGCGGCGGCACTATCCGTTCGTGGACCCCAGTGGCGGAAGCCTCGACCGCTGGCGGGCCGTGCGTGACCAGCTGGAGCTGCAGTTTGAGGCGTTTGTGCAGGCCCTGCAGGCGGGGCAGGCCGCGCCGCCCAGCTACGTGGACAGCCCCGCCGTGCCGGTGGCCTGAGGTGGCGCCTTCCCTGGCCCGCGCGGCGGTGGCAGAGGGGGTGGGCACCTTTGCCCTGGTGGTGCTGGGGCCCGGGGCCGCCGTGGTGCACGCGCAGACGGGCGCGCTGGGGCACCTGGGGGTGGCGCTGGTCTTCGGCCTCACCGTGGTGGGGGTGCTGGCCACGCTGGGGCCGGTCAGCGGCGCGCACATCAACCCGGCGGCCACCCTGGCCCTGACACTGGCGGGGCGCTTTCCCTGGGCGTGGGTGGCCCCGTATGTGGCGGCGCAGCTGACGGGCGCGGCGCTGGGGGCCCTGGTGCTCCTGGCCCTGCTGGGCCGCGTGGGCGACCTGGGGGTGACGGTGCCGGCGGGGCACGTGGGGCTGTCGTTTGCGCTGGAACTGGGGCTAAGCTTCTGCCTGCTGCTGGCGGCGCTGCGCTCGGGGCGACCCTGGGTGGTGGGCGGGGTGGTGGCCCTGGCGGCGGCCATCGGGGGACCGGTCAGTGGAGCCAGCATGAACCCGGCGCGCTCGTTTGGGCCGGCGCTGGTGAGCGGCATCTGGGCCGCACACTGGCTGTACTGGGCGGCGCCCGCGCTGGGGGCGGTGCTGGCAGCGGGGGTGCACCGGAGGCTGGAGAACCGGGCGCCTCTGGCTGCCCCGGCCGTGGTGGACCGTGGCGCTGCCGGCTGAGGGCCTGGGCCCTGGGGCACCGGAGCAGACCAGGGGCACCTTTCTGGAGGTGCTGCTGGTCTTTGGGCGGCTGGGCCTGACCAGTTTTGGCGGGCCGGTGGCGCACCTGGGGTACTTCCGCGAGGAATTCGTGCACCGCCGCCGCTGGCTGGATGAGGCCAGCTACGCCGAACTGGTGGCGCTGTGCCAGTTTCTGCCGGGGCCGGCCAGCAGTCAGGTGGGCATGGCCCTGGGGATTCAGCGCGCGGGGCTGCCGGGGGCGCTGGCGGCGTGGCTGGGGTTTACCCTGCCCAGCGCGGCGCTGCTGGTGCTGTTTGCGCTGGGGGTGCGCGCGGCGGGCGACCTGGACAGCGCGGGGTGGCTGCACGGCCTGAAGCTGGTGGCAGTGGCGGTGGTGGCGCAGGCGGTGCTGGGCATGGCGCGCAGCCTCACGCCCGACCGGCCCCGGGCCCTGCTGGCGCTGGGGGCCGCTGCCGTGACGCTGCTGGCCCCCTGGGCCCTGACACCCGTGCTGCTGATGGGCGCCGCTGGGCTGATCGGCTGGCGGTTTCTGAACCGGGGGGCGGCCCGGGAAGAGACGCCGCCGCAGACGGCGTGGCCGCTGGCCCTGTCGCGGCGGGTGGGGGCGGCCTGCCTGGGGCTGTTTGGGGCGCTGCTGCTGGGCCTGCCTCTGCTGCGGGAGGTGGTGGGCGGTCCAGTGCTGGGCCTGGTGGACAGCTTTTACCGCGCGGGTGCGCTGGTGTTTGGGGGCGGCCACGTGGTCCTGCCGCTGCTGGAAGCCGAGGTCGTGCCGCCCGGCTGGGTGACGCCCGACGCCTTTCTGGCCGGCTACGGGGCTGCGCAGGCGGTGCCCGGGCCGCTGTTTACCTTCAGCGCGTACCTGGGCGCGGTGGCCAATGTGGGACTGTCGCCGCTGGTGGCAGCGGGCCTGGCGCTGGGGGCTATCTTTCTGCCGGCCTTCCTGCTGGTGACGGGCGCCCTGCCCTTCTGGGGCCGCTGGCGCACGCGCCCGGGCGCGCAGGCGGCGCTGCAGGGGGTGAATGCAGCGGTGGTGGGGCTGCTGCTTGCGGCGCTGTACACGCCGGTGTTCACGGCGGCGGTGCGCTCGCCGCTGGACTTCGCTGTGGTCCTCGTGGCCTTTGCGGCGCTGGAACATGGGCGAATGCCCCCCTGGCTGGTGGTGGGGCTGGGGGCGCTGGTGGGGTGGATGCTGTAGCGGCGGGCAAAAGAGGGCTGCCTGTGGTGATCGTGGTCTCCAGAGGAGTCCCATCAGCAGCTCTGGGGCGAACGAAGTCAAAGACAGCAAGATGGGCGGCGTTGAGGGGTGCTTTTGACCCAGAGTGGAAAGAGCCGCCACGGTCAGAATCACCCGTTCTGGTCTGGATGTCTTCGACCTGCGGCGCTGGCCAAACCCACTTCCTGGAAATCCGCACTTTGAAGACCCTCTGCTCCAGGGCACTCCACCCACACCTCAGAGCGAAGTGCAGATCCTAAGACGACCCGTCGGGGGTGGGACTCAGGGTCAGGTCTGCGACCTGCAGGGCCACGTTGGCGCCGGCGCACAGGACCTCTAGCAGGAAGCCCTCGCCGGTGCCGGACAGCTGGACCCACTGGCCTTCGGACAGGGTGGGGACCAGCACCTCGGGGGCGGGCTCACCGGGGCGCTGCAGCCGCAGAGCGAAGGGGCGGTGGTGGGCCTGGGGATCGCGGCGCAAAACGCGGACGGCCAGCTGCCAGTGCCAGCGGGGGGCCGGGGGCGGGCCCACCTGCAGGGCCAGTTCGGGGGCGTGGTGCTCGGGGAGGCCGCAGCGCAGGAACGTGAAACCGCCGGGCGCCTGCAGCAGGTGGTAACCAAAGCCCAAGTGGCGCAGGCCGCCTTCGGGGTGCAGCGGCGGAACGTCCAGATCCAAGGTGAGGGGGTGAGTCGGCCAGGGCCGCGCTGGGCCGGCCAGGGCCAGCGGCTGCGGCACAGAAGCCCGCAGGCGGGTGCGCGCCGAGGCGTCCAGCAGCCCGGCCAGGGTGGCGCGCTGCAGTTCGCTGGCAAACGCCAGGGGCTGCTCGCCGTCCAGGGGCCGCACCGGGCGGTCCAGGGCCAGGGCCGCCTGAAAGGACGCCGGCACCCGTTCCAGAAGGCCGCCCTTCAGGGCCTCGCGCAGGGTGGCTTCGGCTTCGGGGGGCGTGGCGCCCTCCTGCACCAGCACCGTCAGGGCCTGGGCCTGAGCAAACGGCGCCGGCAGAGCCGCCAGAGGGGCCAGCCGGTCGGGGTCGGGCAGGGCGGCGCGCAGTTCGGCAAACAACAGGGTGCGCAGGGCCGGGTCCAGGCGGCGGCGCACGCCCAGGTCGGGAGTGGCGGCCAGGGCGCGGGCGGCGGGCCACCAGCCTTCAGACTGCCGCAGCACCTCCACGGCGGCCAGGGCGCATTCGGCGGGCAGCAGGGCCGCCACAGCGGCGGGGCTGAGGGGCGGGTGTTCGGCGGTGGTCAGGCGGCCCGGCGCGGCGGCGCTGCCCAGGTGGGCGCGCACGCGGCGCTCGCCCTGCGGGGTGGTGATCAGGGCCAGCAGCAGCGGGGCGGGCCAGTTGAGCATGAAGCCCAGGGCGCGGGCGGTGTCTTCGGTCAGGCTCTCGGCGCCGCGCAGCACAAAGGCCACCGGCTGCCCCAGGCGCAGCAGCAACTGGCACAGGGCCACCAGATCGCGCTCGGGGCCCGCACTGCTGCTTAGCAGGGCGTCGGCTTCGGTCTGCAGGGAGGGGGGCAGGTGCTCGCGCAGTTGCAGCACCAGAGAGGCCAGCAGGTGGGCCACCGAGGGCACGGCGGTCACGCCCACCGCGTGCCAGCCAGCCGCGCGCAGGGCGCTGCCCAGCAATTCACCCCGGCCGCTGGCGGCGCGGCCGGTGTAGATCAGGGCCTGCACCTCGTGGCGGGCGCGGGCCAGCACCGGGGCCAGGGCCGCGTCCAGGGCGGGGGGCGTCGGCGCGGGTTCGGGGGCGGGGTCCAGGGACCAGCCCAGGCTGGCGAGGCGGCGCCGGGCCTCGTCGGCACGGGCGGGGGGTTCCTGGTCCAGGCGGCGGCGCAGGGCGCGGCGCACCCGGGTGTGCAGGGCGGCGCGCTGGCGCTCCAGCCACGCGGCCAGTGCGGGGTGGCCCGAATCGTCCAGGCCCGAGAGCGGCGCGGGCCCCAGGGCGCCCAGCCAGCGGTCCAGTTCGGGGGCCAGGGCCTCTTCCCACAGGTCCAGGTCGGTGGGCAGGGCCGACTGCAGCAGGGCCGAGCGCGCCGGGCCCAGCGAGACGCCCACGCGGCGCAGGGCCGAGAGTTCCACGCGCAGGTTCTGCAGGCCGCCCTTCTGGGGCCACAGCAGCGCCGCCGCCGTTTCGCGGTGCAGCGGCTGCGCTTCCAGGCTCAGGTAGGCCAGCAGGGTCAGGCCCTTACGGGACACGGCGAGACGTTCGCCGCCGCGCAGAAGGTGCACGCTGCCCAGGACACTCAGCACAAGGGGTGCGTCGCGGTGGTCGGAACTCATCGTCAACCGGAACAGTCTAGCGTGTTCCCGGACAGGGCGCCGCCCAAAATGGAGGCGGGCGTCGGCCCCCTCTCGTGGGAACCGGCGCCCGGCGGCCAAGGGCTTTAGTAGAAGATCAGTTCGCCGCTTTCGCCGCTGGGACGCTCCAGCGCGTAGGTGTTCAGGGTGCCGCCGCCGCTGTAGGGGCTGGTGGTGCTCAGGCGCAGGGTGGCCAGGGGCAGCTTGCCGGCCAGTTCGGGCAGCGCGTGGGGGTCGGCGGGCACAAAGTTGCGGGTGCAGCGCAGGGTGATCTGCTCGGCGCTCTGGCTGTGCAGCTGGCACACGGCCTGCACGCTGACGCGAAAGTTCAGGGATACCGAACCGCTGCCCGCCGAGGCGACAGACGGCAGGATCAGGGCAAACAGAGTCAGGGCTCGCTTCATAGGGGCCTCCGTGAGGGATGCGTGTCCGGGCCCCGGGGGGGGTCAGGCAACGCGGAGTGCCCCCAGCGTAGAAAAGGCCCTGACACAGAGTTCTGTCAGCGGCGCACCTTCAGATGAAGTTTTATACGGAGGGTCAGGTGGCCAGGGAGGTGAAGCGGGTGAGGCGGGGTACGGTGTGGCGGCGCAAAAAACGCGCTGGGCGAGGTCTTTCAGTTGGCCCTCTGCTTCCGGCCCCTGGACTTCACTCGGCCTTCACGGCGGGGAGGCACAATGGACGACATGAAACGATTCTGGGCGGTGGGGGCGGCAGTCCTGGCAGGCACAGTGGGCGCAGTGGGGTACCGCGCCGACGACGGCACCGCCAGTTTTACCCATACGGTGCGCTTTATTCCGGTGCGCGGCACCATCGCTGGGGTCAGCGCGACCGTGGACCTGGACCCAGCCAATCTGGCGGCCACCACCGGCTCGGTGCGGGTGCCGGTGGTGAACCTCAAGACCGGAATTGGCCTGCGTGACAGCCACGCCAAGGGCGAAAATGCCCTGCACACCGCCAAGTACCCCAACGCCACCTTTACCCTGGAGAAATTGACAGGCGGGCGGCTGGTGGAGGGCCAAACGCTGGCGACCACGGCCACCGGCAAACTCACGGTCAAGGGCACCACCAAGACCGTCAGCGTGCCGGTGAAAGCCACGCTGCAGGGCGGCAAGGTGAACGTCAGCACCCAGTTCAAGTTCAACCCCTATGACTACGACGTGCGTTACCCGGGCAGCAGCGATTCGGTGACGGTGGACGTGTCGTTCACGCTGAATAAGGGGTAAAAGCGTGCGGCGCCTGTGGGCCGCGCTGCTGGCGCTGGGCCTGGGGTGGGCCGGGGCCACGCCCGCTCCCGTGCACCTCACGCTCTTTGTGTTCGTGAAGTCGCCCGTTTCAGCGCTGACCTGGGACAACATTCGGGCGCGGGTGGTGAACCTGGGGCCGGGCGCGGTGACGCTGGAGCTGGGCTGCGGGGCGGTGCGCCACCGTCTGTTGACGGCTGGGGGACAGGATGTATCGGCCTTCCGGGAGGACGTGGCGTGCGCTGGCAGTGCCCATGACGTTCTGCTGTTGCCGCGCTGGGGCACGCCGCTGAGCGGGTTTCCACCAGAGGTCACCGATCTTCCAGACGGGCGCTACGTGCTGGAAACCACCTTCGAGTATGGCCCCTGGCACCTGACCCGCCGGACGACCGTGGTGGTGCACAAAGAGGCCCCATCCCCCTCCACCCTGCCTTGAACTGCGTCTAAAAATCCCTTGGTGTCCAGAGGACACGAACTTCGTGTCTGAAATCAGGCGGTAGACTGCCACATGCGAGGTGACCCCCTCCCCCATCTGGGGGGGCCCCTCACGACTGGAGGCACAACATGAAAGTAGGGATTAACGGCTTCGGCCGCATCGGTCGTCTGGTGTTTCGTGTCCTGGAAGCGCGCGGCGTTGAAGTGGTCGCCATCAACGATCTGACCGACAACAAGACGCTGGCCACCCTCCTGAAGTACGACAGCACCGCCGGCAAGTTCGACGGCACGGTGGCGTACGACGAAGAGAGCCTGACGGTCAACGGCAAGAAGATCCATGCGCTCGCCGAGCGCGATCCCGCCAACATCAAGTGGGGCGAGATGGGCGTGGACATCGTCATTGAGTCCACCGGGATCTTTACCAGCCGCGAGGGCGCGGGCAAGCACATCCAGGGCGGCGCCAAGAAGGTCATCATCACGGCGCCTGCCAAGGGCGAGGACATCAGCGTGGTGCTGGGTGTGAACGAAGGCGACTATGACGCCGCGCAGCACCACATCATCTCCAACGCCAGCTGCACCACCAACTCCCTGGGCGCGCCCATGAAGCTGCTGGACGAGGCCTTTGGCATCGAGAAAGCCATCATGACCACGGTGCACAGCTACACCAACGACCAGCGCGTGCTGGACCTGCCGCACAGCGACCTGCGCCGCGCGCGCGCCGCCGCCGTGAACATCATCCCCACCTCCACGGGCGCGGCCAAGGCCGTGTCGCAGGTGTACCCCGCGCTGAAGGGCAAGTTCGACGGGACCAGTCTGCGCGTACCCACCCCCACGGGCTCCATCAGCGACGTGGTCGTGATTCTCAAGCGCGACGTGACCGCCGAGGAAGTCAACGCGGTGTTCCGGGCCGCCGCTGAAGGCAGCCACAAGGGCATCATCGCCTACACCGAAGACCCCATCGTGCTCAGCGACATCGTGGGCGATCCCCACAGCGCGATCATTGACGGCGGCCTGACGATGGCCATGGGCAGCCTCGTGAAGTTCTTCAGCTGGTACGACAACGAGTGGGGCTACAGCAGCCGCATTGCGGATCTGGTGCAACTCGTTCAGCAAAAAGGCTAAAGCGACGCCAATGGCAGAAAGCGAATGGCAGATGGCAAGGGGCGAGTCCTGGGCCATCTGCCATTTGCCATGCACCATTGGCTGGGAGAAGACATGCAGACTCTGAACCAACTTGATGTTCGCGGTAAACGCGTGCTGGTGCGCGTGGATTACAACGTGCCGGTCAGCGGCGGCGTGGTGCAGGACGACACCCGCGTGACCGCCAGCCTGCCCACCCTGAAGGCCCTGCTGGACGCGGGTGCGCGCAACCTGATTCTGATGAGCCACTTTGGCCGTCCGAAGAACGGGCCCGAAGAGAAGTATTCCCTGGCGCCTGTGGCGGCGGTGCTGGAAAGCACGCTGGGGCGCCCGGTGAAGTTCATTGCGGGCACAGCGGACAGCGGCGAAACCCTGGCGGCGGTGCAGGCCCTGGGCGAGGGCGAGGTGGCGCTGCTGGAGAACGTGCGGTTCAGTGCAGGCGAGGAAAAAAACGACGCGGCCCTGAGCGGGAAGCTGGCGCAGCTGGGCGACGCCTTTGTGCTGGACGCGTTTGGCAGCGCGCACCGGGCGCACGCCAGTGTCAGCGGGGTGGCGGGGCAACTGCCGCACGCCGCTGGCCTGCTGCTGCAGACCGAGGTGGACGCCCTGTCGCGCCTGATCGAGTCGCCGCAGTCGCCGTACGTGGTGATTATCGGCGGGGCCAAGGTCAGCGACAAGATCAAGGTGATTGAAAACCTGCTGCCCAAGGTGGACCGCATGCTGATCGGCGGCGGAATGATGTTCACGTTCCTGAAGGCGCGCGGCGGCCAGATTGGCCAGAGCCTTGTGGAAGACGACCAGGTGGAATACGCCCGGGGACTGCTGGACACCTACGGCGACAAGCTGATGCTGCCCACCGACGCCGTGGCCGCCGACCGTTTTGCCGCCGACGCTGAGACCAAGGTGGTTCCTGCCGACCAGATTCCCGAGGGCTGGATGGGCCTGGACATTGGCCCGGACACCCAGCAGGCGTACGCCCGGGCCCTGGAAGGCGCCAAAACCGTGTTCTGGAACGGACCGATGGGCGTCTTTGAATTCGAGAGGTTCGCGGCGGGCACCAACGCAGTGGCGGCGGCGGTGGGCAGCCTGAAAGATCAGGCGTATACCGTCGTGGGCGGCGGCGATTCGGTGAGCGCCATCAACAAAAGCGGCAAGGCCGACCAGATTGACCACATCTCCACGGGTGGCGGCGCCAGCCTGGAACTGCTGGAAGGCAAGGCCCTGCCCGGTGTGGAGGCCATGCGCTAAAAGCGACTGGGGGCGCACAGCAGGCCGTGCATGCCTTCCCCCCCAGCGCGCCCTCTCTTTTCCCTTGCTGAACGGAGCACCTATGCAAAACCTGCTGGCCCTGAACTGGAAGATGAACAAGACCCCCACCGAGGCCCGCGCCTGGGCCCAGGAACTGGCGGGAAAGCTCTCCCCTGGCCCGGCCGAACTGGCGGTCATGGCCCCCGCGATTACCCTCAGCACGCTGGCAGCCAACCTGCCGGCGGGCGTGGCGTTTGGCGGGCAGGATGTCTCGGCGCATGAGGCTGGGGCCTACACGGGCGAAATCAGCGCGGCGATGCTGAAAGACGTGGGGGCCACCTACGTGGTGGTGGGCCACAGCGAGCGGCGCGAGTACCACGGCGAAACCGACGCCGCCGTGGCCGCCAAGGCCAAGCAGGCGCAGCTCAGCGGCCTGATTCCCATTGTCTGCGTGGGCGAGGGGCTGGACGTGCGCGAGCGCGGCGAGCATGTGGCTTACACCCTGGCGCAACTGGACGGCAGCCTGAGCGGCGTGGGCCCCGACGTGGTGATCGCCTATGAACCGGTCTGGGCGATTGGCACCGGCAAAACCGCCACCGCCGACGACGCCGAAGAGCTGGCCGCCGCCATCCGCGAGGCCCTGACCACCCGCTACGGCAGCGACGCCGACGAGATTCGCGTGCTGTACGGTGGCAGCGTCAAGCCGGACAACATCGCCAGCATCTGCGCCAAGCCGAATGTGAATGGTGCCCTGGTGGGCGGCGCCAGCTTGAAGGTGGCCGACGTGCTGGGCATGAACGACGCTCTTAAGGGTTAAAGGCGAGATTGGGTCTGGTAGCGTCCAGACCCAGATCTTCTTCATCGCTAGTGATTATATTCACGATCTTACCGGCGCGTGAATTTTTTGTTCTCTGGCAGAGCTTTAGCCATTTCTCTCCTGATGACGGCCCACTCTAAAGTGGTAAGGGAGCTTGTACCACTGAGCGGAAGCCAGGCACGCCTTCAGCGCCCACAAGTCTACAGAGCAGCGGGGGATCTGCCATCAAGAGGCTAACTGACGGCGCAGCTCAATTTGCGATTACTGGCATGCCTCTCCTGCCCTGTCTTTCCCTGCTGCCCACCTTCAGAAGCTCTAACAAACCAAGAGCGCGAAATTGATTGGGGTTTTTGACGCCTGATTCTGCATCCTGGCCCACCCCAAATTATCCTCAGAGCAAGGTAGGGACTGCTGACCTTCCACTACAGTGTCGGCATGTCTTCCCTGTGGTCACGCTCGGCAGCAGACCTTCTGGACGCCACGGCCAGTGCCGAGGCCACGCCCGGCGGTGGAGCGACAGCGGCCGTGACCGGAGCCTTCGGCGCCGCGCTGCTGAGCATGGCGGTGGGCATCTCGCAGAAGAAAGGGGCCTCAGCAAGACTGGACGATGCGCTCAAGCAGGTCACGGCGCTGCGACAGCGCCTTCAGGCCCTCGCCGATGAGGACGTGCAGGCCTTTGGGCAGTACGTGGAGGCCAGTCACCTCTCTACAGACGACCCCCAGAGACCAGAGGCGCTGCAGGCAGCGGGCGAGGCGGCCATGCAGGTGCCACTCACTCTGGCCCGGGTCATCGTGGAAGGCCTGGACACGGCGCAGGCGCTGGCCCTCGCCGTTCACCAAGAAGTGGTAAGCGACGTGGGGGCCGGGGCCAGCCTGCTGCAAGGCGCCTTGCTGGCCGCGCTGCTGACGGTGGAAATCAACCTGCCCCATGTCGCTGCCGATGCCCGGGAGGCTATTCAGGCGGAGCACGACCGCTTGAAAGATCAGGGGCTGAAGCGGGCGCAGGCCACGCTGGACAGCTGCGCCGAGCGCCTCCGGGAGGCAGCGAGCACAGGGTAAATCAATGAAAGGACGGCAGAGTCCAGCGAGCCCTATGCAGCAGATCTCTGTAAGGCGTCCGTCACAGCGATTTCTGATGCGAGAGGCGTTTTTTGTGTCCCGCCCAGGTCAATTGATCGAGCGAAGGGCATGACCCGAGCGGGGTCAACGCTTCGCCAGCCGAGCCGCATTGTCTAGATCGGAAATTATTTTCACACTTTACAGCCAGCGTGGTTGTGATTTTCTAGAACGGTCCCATCTTTTCTGTTTTGCCTGTGCCAGCCGTGGCCCAGGAGGAGGTTTTATGACTCTGTTCCGTTCTGGACGTGTGGCGGCTCTTGTTTCGCTGGCCCTGGTGCTGGGGGCCTGCGGCTCTCAGACCCCGCAGGTGGCGGGGCGCCAACCTGTCCTGCAGGCGCAGGCCACGGGGCTGACAGCAACGTTTGACAGCACGGGGGCGTGGGACACGGGCTTCACTGGCCGCATCACCCTGCGCAACCCTGGCACCACGCCCATCACCGGCTGGACCCTGAAGTTCAAGTTCAATGGCAATGCCGCTGCGGGCGCTTCCGTCTGGGGTGCGGGGGGCAGCATCGCCAAGGACAGCACGGGGCTGTACACCATCACCCCCAACAGCTGGGGCGGCGCCACCATTCCCGCCGGCGGCAGTGTCACCATCGGCTACGACGGCACCGGTCAACTGAGCGGCGTCAACACCTGTACCTTGAATGGTGCGAGTTGCTCTGGCACCACCACTCCACCCCCCACGGGTGACACCACCGCCCCCACGGTGAGCCTGACCGCGAGCCCAAGCACAGTGACGAGTGCAGGCACCGTCAGTCTGGGTGCGACAACGAGCGATAACGTGGGCGTGACAAAGGTGGAGTTCTATCAGGACTCAACCTTGCTCAGTACCGATACGACGGCGCCGTTTACCGCCACGGAGACGGTCAGTAGTGCGAACAACGGCACGCGCAGCTATACGGCCAAAGCGTTTGATGCGGCGGGGAATACCAAGTCGGCTTCAGCGTCGGTCACCGTCAATATCTCCGGCACCACCCCGCCCCCGCCACCCCCACCCACCAGCGGCGGCCTGCCCAAGCACGCCCTCTTTGGATACTGGCATAACTTCGACAACGGCAGCGGCTACATCCGCATGAAGGATGTCAATGCCGCCTGGGACGTGATCAACCTGTCGTTTGCCGAGAACAAACCCGGCGGCGCGGAGGGTGAAGTGGCCTTTGAGCTGTGCCCCCCGCAAAGTTGCGGCGCCAATGCCGAGACCGAGGCGGACTTTATCGCCGGGATTCGCGCGCAGCAGGCCAAAGGGAAGAAGGTCCTCATCAGCCTGGGCGGGGCCAACGCGCATATTCAACTGAACACGGCGGCGGCGCGCGACAACTTTGTGCGCACGATGGGCGACATCATCGCCCGCTACGGGCTGAACGGCCTGGACATTGATCTGGAAGGCGGGTCGCTGGCCTTGAACCCCGGCGACACGGATCTGAACAACCCCACCACGCCCGCCATCGTGAACCTGATCAGCGCGGTGCGCAGCCTCAAGGCGCGCTTTGGCTCGAACTTTATCCTCACCATGGCGCCAGAAACGGCCTACGTGCAGGGCGGGCTGTCCAGCTACGGCGGCATCTGGGGCGCGTACCTGCCGCTCATTCACAACCTGCGCAGCGACCTGACCACGCTGCATGTGCAGCACTACAACACCGGTTCGCTGGTGGGCACCGATGGCCGCACCTACACGCCCGGCACCGTGGATTTCCATGTGGCCATGACCGATATGCTGCTCACCGGCTTCAACCTGGGCGGCAACCCGGCCAAGCGCTTCCCGGGCCTGCGGGCCGATCAGGTGGCGATAGGGCTGCCTTCAGGGACGCGCTCAGCGGGCAGCGGGTACACCACCCCGGCCGACGTGCAGCGCGCCGTGACCTGCCTGACCAGCGGCACGGGTTGCAACACCTATCGCCCGGGGGCCACCTCCCCGGCCCTGCGCGGTCTGATGACGTGGTCGATTAACTGGGACCGTGCCGACGGCCTGAATTTCTCGGGGGCGCACCGGCCATTCCTGAATTCGCTGCCCTGAAGAACAGGGAGGAAGGGCAGGCCACGCCGATTCCCTGGCGTGGCCTGCCCCAGATGTACAGGGCGGTGAACGCGGCCCAGATCAGCAGTGCCCCCACTCCGAAGAACGGCGCCCCAATAACAAGACCGATCACGCCGAAACCCACCTGACCAGCGCGGGTTGCCAGGGCATCGGCAGCCACCACCTGCAGATCGCCCGAGCGGTGCAGGGAAGTGGGGTTGATCCGCACAGGCACCTCGCTCTCCACCAGAAAAAGTGCTCCAGCCGCCTGCGTAAACAGAGCCGCCGTTTCCTATTCGCCTGCGGGTAAGAGGTGATCAGCTGGCACGGGAAGCGCCATGTCTTCAATGGCTCTGGGCTGCACGAACGTCTGGCGGCGGCGCGGGCCCACCCTGACCTCTCCCCGTAGCCACCCGGTGATCCGCCTGGGCCAGGACGCGGTGGGCGCACGGCATAGGTATAGCCCAGGACTGTGGCGGCCCCCAGGGGCCAGCGGTCCTGCAGCTCTCCGGGGTGCAAGCCGTCGTACCGGCTGGTCAACGCCAGCACCAGCGTGAGGGCGCCGCCCAGAAGTGGAAAAAAGCGCAGTGAACAGCAGAAGGAAGACCGTTTCTTGCGCTCATCGGACCGGGCCTGGGCCCACCCCGCACCCGCAGCTCCGCCTTTCCCAAGGGGGCCCCACAACCCACTCTGCCTATACTGAGCGCCGATGAGCATGTTTTCCAACATTCACGAGCTGCCCCAGCATGTGGGCCAGACAGTCACCGTGCACGCGTGGCTGACCGACAAGAGCGGCAAGGGCAAGATTCAGTTTTTGAAGCTGCGCGACGGCAGCGGCTTTGTGCAGGCCACGGTCTTTAAGGGTGACGTGACCGAGGACGTGTTCGAGCAGGCCAAGCGCCTGACGCAGGAACAGGCCGTCACCGTGACTGGCGAGGTGCGCGCCGATGAGCGGGCCCCGGGCGGGGTGGAACTGAGCGTGCGTGGCCTGACGCCGATCAGCGAGAACCACGCCGAGTACCCCATCACGCCCAAGGAACACGGCATTGAGTTCCTGATGGACCACCGCCACCTGTGGCTGCGCCACCGCCGCCCCTGGGCGATCATGCGGGTGCGCGACTGCGTGCAGCGCGCCATCGTGGACTTTTTCCACGGCGAGGGCTTCATCCGCTTTGACGCGCCGTTTTTTACCCCCAACGCCGCTGAAGGCACCACCGAGCTGTTCGAGATTGACCTGTTCGGTGAAGACAAGGCCTACCTGAGCCAGACCGGGCAGCTGCACGCCGAGGCGGGCGCGTTCGCTTTTGGCAAGGTGTACACCTTCGGCCCCACCTTCCGCGCGGAGAAGAGCAAGACCCGGCGCCACCTGCTGGAGTTCTGGATGGTGGAGCCGGAAGTGGCCCCCAGCAACCACACCGAGAACATGGCGCTGCAGGAGCGCTTTGTGAGCTTCCTGGTGCGCCGGGCGTTGGAGGAATGCGCCGAGGAGCTGAAGCTGCTGGGCCGCGACGTGAGCAAGCTGGCCGGGGCCGCCGAAGGGAACTACCCGCGCGTGACCTACACCCAGGCACTGGACATTATTCGGGCGCACATCGAAAGCGGCGACCTGCCCACCAACGTGCAGGCCGACGTGCAGCCCGTGGCGTGGGGCGACGACCTGGGCGCGCCGCACGAGACGATTCTGGGGCACCACTTTGACCGCCCGGTGATCATTGAGCGCTACCCGGCGGCCATCAAGGCGTTCTACATGCAGCCTGATCCCGAGGACCCCCGCGTGGCCCTGTGCGACGACATGATCGCCCCGGAAGGCTACGGCGAAATTATCGGCGGAAGCGAGCGCATTCACGACTACGAGCTGCTGAAGGGCCGCATTGAGCACGAAGGGCTGCCGCTGGAAGCTTTCGAATGGTACCTGGACCTGCGCCGCACCGGTTCCATGCCGCACGCGGGCTTTGGCATGGGCCTGGAGCGCGTGATTGCCTGGATCACCGGCATTGACCACATCCGTGAGGCGATTCCCTTCCCCCGGATGCTCACGCGCATGCGCCCCTGATTCGAAGCATGGAAAGAGCCCCTGGCGAGTTCGGCCAGGGGCTCTTTTCTGGTGTAGGGCCTCAGGACTGGGGCGGATCTATCCGGCCCTGGTCCACCATGCGCTCGTCCACGACCAGCTCCTCGTAGGCGAGTTGGAGGGGCACGGTTTCCTCGCGCACCAGCGTGTCCTTGAAGAGGCGCACTTCCTGGGCCACGACCGTTTCCTTGCCGGGCACCGCGCGCTCGTCGTAGAGGAGGACCTCGTACGTTTCGCCGGGGGCCAGGGTACGGGTGCCGATCTGGACGCCAGGAGAACCCTCCTGCGCGGTCACCACCAGCACCTCAGTGACCAGCTCCACACGCACGGTTTCCTCGCGTACACGGCGCTCGCGGCGAACGACAACGCGGCCCGTCTCTTCACGGACCTTCTGAATCTCGGCGCGCTCTTCACGCAGCTCAATCACGCCCTGCAGGGCGCGGCGGACTTTTCGTTCCTCTGTCATAAGAAGGAAGTGGGGAGGGCGCAATGTCAGCCCTCCCCGATGTGCTTAGCGGCGGTCGATCTTGCCGTCGAGGGGGTCCACGGCGTCCTTGACCGCGTCCACCGCCCGCTCGGCCACATTCCGCCCATCCCGCAGGTGCGCCTCCGTGCCCTGCACCGCCACCTGCCCGGTCTGGTTCACGTCCAGCACTTCACGCCCGATGGTCTCGGTCACGGTCTGCTGTTCGGTCACCGTCCGCTTACCGATTTCCACCTCTTCGGTGACATACGCCTGCTTGCTCACATTGGCGCGCTCGGCTTCCAGCGTCACTTCCACCGTCTCGGTGGCTGCGCCCAGCGTCACGTTGCCGGACACCGGACGGGCATCACTGACCACATGGCGCTCGATGACGATCTCTTCGCGCTCCAGGGGCACAGTGACATTCTCGGTACGGGTTTCGACGTGCTTGCCGATCTGCACCTGGCCCGCCACAAAGCGGTCCTTGTTCACCTGCAGCCGCTCTTCGAGCAGCTGCAGTCGCTGCGGGGTCTGGAACAGCGTGTCGTCACGCTGGGTGTAGTTGAACGTGCCCGCCGCGTGGTGGGTGGAGGTGTCCACACCGCGCAGGATGCGCTCGTCGGCCACCTGAGCTTCGTACTCGTAGTCCTGGCCAGCGACGTAGCCCGACATGCCTTTGACTTGGTCCTTGCTGAGGTTGTCAAAGTACACGCCGTCGTCCTCGATGCGGGCCATGCCCACGGGGACCATGACTTCCTTGGCCGAGAACCAGCCGCCGACGTCGACGATGAGGTAGCGGATCTGGCCGCCGTCGTCGGTCAGGGCTTCGCGGACGGTGCCGACTTTTTCGCCGCCGTAGCCGTAGGCCGTCTGACCCACCACGTTGTACGTGCTGCCCAGGTCGTAGTTGCGGTCGCGCACCAGTTCAGAAATCGGGATCAGTCTCGCCATAACACCCTCCTTGGTTGGATCACCTGTGTTTGTTGCGGTGAACTGGCCGGAGTTTGTCAGGCCAAGTGCGAGACTTTTTACGAAAGACCTAAAGCCCTGCACAAGATCACCTTTGCATGGAGACCGCCTTCAGGGCAGGTCAAGCTCTGTTAAAGGTGCCGCTCTGCCCGGGGCCGTCCCCGGCCGGCTTGGTACAGTACAGGCATGATCGCCTACAGCGAGGTCAGCGCCTTTACCGACACGCCGGGACACGGCAACCGGGCCGGCGTGGTGCTGGAGGGCCAGACCCTGAGCCGCCAGGACATGCAGGCTCTTGCCGCCCTGATTGGGGCGCCGGAAACGGTGTTCATCACGCGGCGCGAGGGCCCGATTGCGCGGGTGCGCTACTTCACCCCCACGCAGGAGGTGGACTTCTGCGGGCACGCCACCGTGGCCCTGGGCCTGACACTGGCGCAGGCGGGCGAGTGGGACGGCCGCTCGCCGCTGTATCTGGACACGCTCGCCGGGCGCGTGCCGCTGCGCCTGGACACGGCGGCGGGCGTGCCGCAGCGGGTGTGGATGCAGCAGCCTTCGCCCGCCTACCGCGAGCTGCCGCGCAGCATCCGCACGGAACTGGCCGAGGCCCTGGGCATTGACGCGCGCATGGTGCACCGTGGCCTGCCGCTGGCGGCGGCCAGCACAGGTCTGTGGAGCGTGTTTTTGCCGCTGCTGGACAGCGTGATTCTGGACGGCCTGGAACCGGACCTGCCGCGTATTCAGGCGCTGACCGAAGCGCTGGAAGTGGCCAGCCTGTACGCCTACGCGCCCATGGGGGTCAACCGGTTTGCGGCGCGCGATTTTGCCCCGGCGGTAGGGATTCCCGAAGACCCGGTGACCGGCAGCGCGGCGGGCGCCCTGATGGCGCTGCTGGCGCGGCAGGGGCGGCTGCCGGTGCGCGGCGAGCGGGCCTGCGGCGTGGTGTACCAGGGGCATGCGCTGGGCACACCCGGCGAGGTGGAAGTAGAACTGGAACTGCAGGGCGAGCAGATCGTGGCGGTGCATGTGGGCGGCTGCGCCACCGTGGAACGCGAGGGGGTCTGGTCTCCGGTCCAGGGCGCCGCGCCGCGCCGCTGACCGTCTGCGCCTAGACTGGCGCCCATGCTGGGTTTGATCTGTGTGGATGTGGACGGCACCTTGGTGGGCACCGGGAACGTGATTCGGGACGACGTGTGGGCGGCGCTGGAAGACGCGCGGCGTAAGGGGGTTCGTCTGGCTCTGTGCAGTGGGCGCCCCGCCTTCGGCAACGCCCGCGCCTACGCCGAGCGGCTGGACCCGGACGGCTGGCACGTGTTTCAGAACGGGGCCAGCGTGGTGAATGTGGGCAGCGGCCAGAGCCTCTCTGAGCCGTTTCCGCAGGCCAGCCTGCCGGGGTTGCTGGACCGGGCGCGGCGCGAAGACCGGCTGCTGGAGATCTACACCGATCTGGCGTACGCCGTGACCAAGCCCGGCGACTATGCCGAGCGCCACGCCCGGCTGCTGGGCCTGCCTTACCAGCCCCAGGCACCGGAAGACCTGCAGGGCGAGGTGGTGCGCACGCAGTGGGTGGTGGCCCGCGCCGAGGAACAGGCCGTGGTGAGCGCACCCCACGAGGGCCTGAGCCTGCACCCGGCCGGCAGCCCAGTGATGCCCGACGCCATTTTCATCTCGGTCACGCGGGAGGGGGTCAGCAAGGGCAGCGCGGTGACGCGGGTGGCGCAGGCGTATGGCGTGCCGCTGGACCGGGTGATGATGGTGGGCGACGGCGAAAACGATGTGGCGGCCCTGCAGGTGGTGGGGCACCCCGTGGCGATGGCCAACGCCGACGAACCGGCGCGGCGGGCGGCGCGGCACTTCGTGGGGCATGTGGACGACGGCGGCCTGCGCGAAGCCGTGGAGCTGGCGCTGCAGCTGTGAGCCTGCTGGCGCAGGTCAAGGTCTGGACCGAGTGGGCCGCCACTGGTGTGGAGGTGGCGGCGGCGCTGGTGATTGTCGCCGCTGTGGTGCTGGCGCTGGGGCGCGCCGCTGTGGCCCTGTTCCGGCCAGCGGCCCAGCCGGACGTGCAGAAAGAAAGCCTGCGCCTGGAACTGGGGCGCTGGCTGGCGGTAGGCCTGGAATTTACGCTGGCGGCCGACATTCTGCGCACGGCGATTGCGCCCTCGTGGGACGATATTGGCAAGCTGGCGGCCATCGCGGCGCTGCGCACGCTGCTGAACTTCTTCCTGCAGCGCGAGATGGACGGGCATAAGGCGCGGCAGGAGGGGTAAGAGGGAAAGCGCCCGGAAGTGGCTGTGGGCTGAGCGGGGTCTCACACTGGCCTGCAAAGATTGGGGCGCCTCAAGCGCCTGGGACTGCCGACAACGACACGGATGGGTTGCGAGCCCGGCTGAGTGCCTCGGCCCGTTCCACTCTGGACCTGAGAGGCGGGCTTTCACTGCCGCGTCTGGCCACCACAGCCGCTGCGTATCTCCACTCTCTTCGGAGTGGCCTTAAGCCTTACCCGTTCTCCAGAGCCTCCTTGACCGCAGCCACCACCTGCTCGCCGTAGGCGTCCACGCGCTTGGGGCCAAAGCCGGGGATGTCCTGCAAATCGGCCAGGGTGCGCGGCTGGCGCTCGGCCAGGGCCTGCAGGGTGGCGTTCGGGAACACCACGAATGCGCTGTGGCCCGTTTCGCGGCTGAGGGTCTTGCGTAACTCGCGCAGGGCTTCGGCCACCGGCTCGGTCCTGGCGGGGTCGGCGGGCAGGCTGGGCAGGGGCGGATCGGCCACTGGGCGACCCTTCAGGATGCCCAGCACGGCACTGTTTTCGCGGGCGCCGCGCTCGGGGGCGCTGACGGGGGCGGGGCTGACGCCGTCCAGTGAATCGCGCACGAGTTGCACCACCTCGTCGCCGTAGTCGGCGAGTTTGCGCTGCCCCACGCCGCTCACGGTGCCCAGCAGGGCGTGGCTGGTGGGCTTGAATTCGGCAATGGCCTTGAGGGTGGCGTCGGTAAAGATCACGTAGGGGGGCACGCCCAGGCTGCGGGCGCGCGACAGGCGCCACGCGCGCAGGGCCTCAAAGAGGGGCTGGTCGGCGGCGGCCACAGGGGCGCGGCTACCACCCCGGTCACGCTGGCGCTCGCGTTTGGTGGTCCGGGGCTGCAGGGTGTCCTCGCGCAGGGTCAGGCGGGTCTCCCCTTTCAGCAATGCGCGGGCCTTGCCGGTGGCCGAGAGGCCGTGGTATTCCCCGGCCGCCAGATACCCCAGGCTGACCAGCTGACGCAGCACGCCGCGCCACGTCTTTTCATCGTGGGCGGTGCCCACCCCAAAGGTGGGCAGGGTGTGGTGGCCCATGCCCACCACCTTTTCGGTGGCGCGGCCCAGCAGCACATCGGTCAGGTGGGCAGCGCCAAAGCGGTTGCCGGTGCGGATGGCCGCCGACAGGGCCATCTGGGCCTCGCGCGTCATGTCGCGCACCTGCGGCGGGTTCAGGCAGGTGTCGCAGTTGCCGCAGGGACCGTGAAAGGTCTCGCCAAAGTAGGCCAGCAGCACCTCGCGGCGGCAGGAGGCCGTTTCGCAGAAGGTCAGCAGGGCGTCCAGCTTGCCGGCCTCCACCCGCTTGACCTCTTCGGGGGCGTCGCTGCTGGCCAGCATGCGCCGCACGTTCACCACGTCCGCCAGCCCATAGACCATCCAGGCGGTGCCCGGCAGGCCGTCGCGCCCGGCGCGGCCGGTTTCCTGGTAGTAGCCTTCCATGCTCTTGGGCAGGTCCAGGTGGGCCACGAAACGCACGTTGGGCTTGTCAATGCCCATGCCAAAGGCCACGGTGGCGACCACCACCAGCCCCTCTTCGTTCAGAAAGCGTTCCTGGGCGTGGTTGCGCTCGCGCGGCGAGAGGCCCGCGTGGTAGGCCACGGCGTCCACCCCCTGCGCCTGGAGCCACTGCGCCGTTTCCTCCACCGACTTGCGCGAGAGGCAGTAGACGATGCCGGCGTCCCCGGCGTGCTCGGTGCGGATAAAGTCCAGCAGCTGGGTTTTGGGCCCTTCCTTGGCCGCCACGCGGTACTGGATGTTGGGGCGGTCAAAGCTCGAGATGAACTGCGGCGCGCCGTGCAACTCCAGCACCCGCAGAATGTCGGCGCGGGTGCGGTCGTCGGCGGTGGCGGTCAGGGCGAGGCGCGGAATGTGGGCAAAGCGCGTGGGCAACACGCTCAGGCCCTGGTATTCGGGGCGGAAGTCGTGGCCCCACTGGGAGACGCAGTGGGCCTCGTCCACGGCAAACAGGGCCACGGGGGCGCGCTCTAGCAGGTCCAGGGTGCGGGGCAGCAGCAGGCGTTCGGGGGCCACGTACAGCAGTTCCAGCTCGCCGGCCAGCAGGGCAGCTTCCACCTCGCGCGCCCCTTCTGGGGAAAGGGTGGAATTCAGGTAGGCGGCGCGCACGCCCAGGGCCCGCAGGGTGTCCACCTGGTCTTTCATCAGGGCAATCAGGGGCGAGACAATAATGCCCACCCCACGGCGCAGCAGGCTGGGCACCTGATAACACAGGCTTTTGCCGCCGCCCGTGGGCATCAGGACCAGGGCGTTACCGCCCTCTGCCACCGTGCGCACGATCTCGGCCTGCACGCCGCGAAAGGCGTCGTAGCCCCAGACGGTCTTGAGAATATTCAGGGCAGGATCGGTGGCAGGAGACGCGGCAGACATCGCCCCCCAGCATAGCGCGTTCTGTGCAGGACGTAATGCGAGCTTGAGCGGAGAGGGAATAGAGGCCGAGAGTCGCTGTGGACAAGAACGCCCAACGCGTCAGGGGGCAATCTGAAGCTGCGCAGGCTCCAGCGGACCGCCCTTCAGGGCTACTTCGCCTTGACTTCCACAGGGACGCGCAAGTCGGCTTCCACCTTCGCAAAACGGTCGCGTAGGAACCGGCCGTGGGTCAGCAGTTCCTGGCTGCCGCTTTGCAGGGTGCCGCTGATCACGTCCTGCACGCCCGAGAGCAGCAGTTCCAGTTGCTCGTTCAGCAGGGCGCGGCCGGTCTTGCCTTCCTGAATGGGCGCGGTATCGGCCAACGAGCGGGGCAGTTTCAGGTAGGCGTTGACGGCGCCGGGGGCGTATTCCTCGCGAATGGCCCGGGTGAGGTAGCCGGCCTCACTGCCTTCCAGGCCCTGGTTTTTCAGCAGCGACAGGGCTTCTTGCGTGCGCAGGTTCAGGGCGGCCAGTTGCGCGCGGGCGTCGGGGGGCAGACGCTCGTCACGCATCAGGGCCACCAGGGGGCCATCGGCGGTGGCCGTGACCAGGGGCGTGCCGCTGTTCTGGGCCGGCAGGGCGGCCGGCTGGGGTGCAGCGGGCGCTTTGGGTGCCCGGCGCTCCTCGCGGCCCCAGGCGCCGCTGGCCAGCCAGATCAGCGCCATGATGAACACGGGATACACCAGCCAGCTCGCCCCCAGGGCGATCAACACAGCGGCGGAGACCAGGGCGGCGATCAGGCCACTCTTTGCCCGGCGCCAGCGGCCAAAGGCGTGCGAACCTAGGTAGCCCAGCAACATGCCGGCAGCCGGGTGCACCAGCCACGAGGCGCCCAGCACCGTCAGCAGCGCCACCACGGCGACGGCGCGGACAATCACGGCGGCGTGGCGCCCCGCCGGCGAGAAGACCGACGAGGCAAAGAACGCCACGGCGAATCCCCCCGCCACATGGACCATCCAACCCAGGGGTTCGACCAGGGTGCGCACGCCTTCTATTGCCGCCTGCATGGGCACAGCGTACACCCGCGCGCGCCCAGCGCACGGCTGGAAGTTGGCGCGGCGCAGTGGGAGGTCCAGCCTCACCTGTGGGCCGGAAATGTCTGTACTGGGGCTTGGGCCTCTGACAGTGGTCTTCTGTTGAGGGGCGGAAAGCCCCCCTGAACGCCACGCCACCCGCCCTCTGTCGCAGGCACTCGCGCCGCTCGCCCCACCTGATCTGAAAAGTCACGGCGCAGGGGCGTTTCGACGCGGACCATGTTCGACCCACTGCCGTCCCTGGCAGGCCGGTTCAGAGCAGCGCTGGCTGGGCCCCGCCCTCAGCACCGTTCCGCTCCCCTGCCCCGACCTCCACCGCTGTTCCGCCGGCGCAGCGCTGCGCCGCCTGCCGCTCGAAGGTATGCCCGCACACATGCTGGCACGTCTCGGAAGCTATCTCACCCTGCCCGTTCCCTCTCTTCAGCCCTCCGCCACCAGTAGCCGCTGCACAAACACCAGGTCCAGCCAGCGGCCGAACTTGTGGCCCACCTGCCGGAAATGGGCCACCGGGGCAAAGCCCAGGCGCGCGTGAAAGGCCAGACTGCCGGCGTTGTCGGCGTCCACCGCCCCCACCAGACTGTGCAGCCCCCGCTGCTGGGCGTCGGCCATCAGGGTCGTCATCAGGGCGTGGCCCACGCCGCTGCCCTGGGCCTGCGGGGCCACATAGACCGAATGCTCGGCGGTGAAGCGGTACCCAGGCTTGGCGCGAAAGGGACCGTAGGTGGCCCAGGCGATGACCTCTGCTCCGCGCACGGCCACCCAGAGGGGCCAGCCGCCCAACTCCTTCTCGTCGAACCACCGCTCACGGGACGTCAGCGTGACTGGCTCCACGTCATAGGACGCGGTGGTGTGCCGCACCGCGTGGTTGTAGATCTCGGTGATGGCCGGCAGGTCGGCTCGGGTGGCGGGGCGGATCTCGGGGGCTGGGCGCATGGGCGCACGGTAGGGCGCGCCCCGACCGGGCCGCAAGGGCAATGGGCGCTGGGCCAGCAAAAGCCCCCGCCACAGGGGACGGGGGCCAGGGCCAGATCGGATTACTTGCGGAAGCTGGGGTTCAGGATCTTCTTCCGCAGGCGGATGCTCTGGGGGGTCAGCTCGACGAGTTCATCGTCGGCGATGTACTCCAGGGCGTCTTCCAGGCTCAGGCGCTTGGGGGGAATCAGGGTCAGGGCCTCGTCGGCGCCGGCCGAGCGCACGTTCGTGAGCTTCTTGTTCTTGCACACGTTCACGTTCATGTCCTGCTCGCGGGCGTTTTCACCCACGATCATGCCCACGTACACGTCCTGGCCCGCGTCGATGAAGAACGAGCCCCGGTCCTGCAGCTTGAAGATGGAGTAGGCGAACGCCACGCCGTCTTCCATGCTGACCAGCGAGCCGTTCTGACGGGTCTTGAGTTCACCGGCCCAGGGCGCGTAACCGTCGAAGATGTGGCTCATGATGCCTTCGCCCTGGGTCATAGACAGGAACTGGGTGCGGAAGCCGAACAGCGCGCGGGAGGGAATCTTGAATTCCACGCGGGTGCGGGTGCCCTGGGGCTCCATGTTCACCATCTGGCCCTTGCGGGCGCCCAGAACACCGATCACGGTGCTGGCGTGCTGCTCGGGCACATCGATGACAAGGTGCTCGACCGGCTCGTGCTTCACGCCGTCGATGTCGCGGATGATCACCTGCGGGGCACCCACCTGCACCTCGTAGCCCTCGCGGCGCATGGTTTCCAGCAGGATCGACAGGTGCAGCTCGCCGCGGCCCGAGACCTTGAATTCGTCGGGGCGAATTTCTTCCACCTTCAGCGACACGTTGGTCATGACTTCGCGCTTCAGGCGGTCGTTCAGGTGGCGGCTGGTGACGTACTTGCCTTCCTTGCCAGCAAAGGGGCTGGTGTTGGGCTGGAACACCATGCTCACGGTCGGCTCGTCCACCGTGATGATGGGCAGGGCTTCGGGGTCGGCGAGGTCGGCGACGGTTTCACCGATCTGCGCGTCCTCAATGCCGGCCAGCGCCACGATATCCCCGGCGCCCACGCTGTCCACCTCAATGCGGCGCAGGCCCAGGTGGGTGAAGGGCTGCACGACGCGGGTCTTGGTCATGGTGCCGTCTTTGTGCATCAGCTGCACAAATTCGCCCTTCTTGACCGTGCCACGCTGCACGCGGCCCAGCACGATACGGCCCAGGTACTCGGAGTAGTCGAGGTTGGTGACCAGCATCTGGAAGGGGGCGTCCAGGTCGACCTTGGGGGCCGGAATGTGCTCCAGCACCATGTCGAACAGCTCGTGCATGTCGTCCTGGGGCTTGTCCAGTTCCTTGTAGGCCTTGCCTTCGCGGGCGATGGCGTACAGGATCGGGAAGTCCAGCTGGTCGTCATTGGCGCCCAGTTCGGCCATCAGGTCGAAGGTGAGGTTCACCACTTCTTCCGGGCGGGCGTCATTGCGGTCAATCTTGTTGATGACCACGATGGGCTTCAGGCCCAGCTCAATGGCCTTGCGCAGCACGAAGCGGGTCTGGGGCATGGGGCCTTCGGCGGCGTCCACCAGCACCAGGGCGCCGTCCACCATGCCCAGCACGCGCTCCACTTCCCCGCCGAAATCGGCGTGGCCGGGCGTGTCCACGATGTTGATCTTGACGCCCTTGTATTCCACGGCCGTGTTCTTGGCCAGAATGGTGATGCCACGTTCCTTTTCCAGGTCGTTGGAGTCCATGGCGCGCTCGGCGATTTCCTCGCCGTGGCCCAGTTTCAGGGTCTGCTTGAGCAGGCCGTCCACCAGGGTGGTCTTGCCGTGGTCAACGTGGGCGATGATTGCAATGTTTCTGTATTCCATATGTACCGCTCCCTTGGTCTGGAGCAGGGGCCGGGGCCCGGGGGGCCACCACTGCTCGCACAGGCATGAAAAAGCCCGCCGCACGTCATGTGGGCGGGACACCCAAAAATAAAGTTTAGCAGATCACGCGCGCCGCCGTCATTCAGGGCCGCTCGCGCCCAGCGGGGGGCGCGTCTTCCAGGGCGTCTTCCAGCTGATCCAGATTCACGGTGCCACGTTCCACCTGCTGTGTCAGGTCGGCGTCACGCGCCTGGGTGGCGGCGCGCACGGCCTGCTCACGGGCTTCTTCTTCCCGTTCCAGCTGCTCTTCCACGCGGCCGGAAATCAGGGCCATGGCCACGGCGTCGGGAATGTCTGAGGCTTCGCGCAGGTAAAAGTGCTGGTACACCGCCTTGATGACAATGAGGAATGGCACGGTCAGGAAGGCGCCCACCAGCCCGAAGACGCCGCCGAACAGCAGCACGCCCACAATGACCGACAGCGGGTGCAGGTTGCCGGCCCCGCCCACCACCAGGGGGGAGAGCACAAAGCCGGACACCTGCTGGAACACCAGCACGAACAGGGCCACGTACAGCGCCCGCTGCGGATCGTCGGCCAGGGTGAACAGAATGGGCGGAATGGTCGCCACAATGGGCCCGATGGTGGGCACCAGTTCGCCCAGCGCCGCCAGCAGGCCGAACACCAGCCAGTTGTCCACGCCCAGCAGGTAGAAGCCCGCCGCCGTGCAACTGCCCGTGACCAGCATGACCAGCAGTGTGGCGCGGCCCCAGGCGCCCATGTGCTTGAGAATCTGGGCCAGGGCGTACATGGCGGGCGTACGCCAGCGCGGCGGCACCGCCCCCAGCGCGCCGTTGACCAGCGGCACTGGATTGCCCAGGGCGTACACCAGCATCACCAGTGTGATCAGGGCGGTGAACAGGCCCCCCAGCACCAGGGCCACCACGCTGGGCAGGGCTTTCATGACCTGGGCGCCTACCTGGCGCAATTGCCCTTCCAGCTGCTGCAGGGCGTCGTCGGGGATCATGCGGTCCACGCCGGGCTGGCTGCGCAACCAGCTGTTCAGGCGCGTTTCCAGGGCCCCCAGATCCACGGTGCTGCTGCCCAGGGTGCTCAGCTGGGCAATGGCGGGCGGCAGGGCCACAAATGCCGCACCTGCCAGGGTGGCCACCACCAGCAGCACCGTCAAGGTGCCGGCCAGCCCCCGGGACATCCAGCGCTCAAAGAAACGGGCCACGGGATTCAGGGCGGTGGCCAGGATCAGGGCCAGCGTCACCGCCAGCAGCGACGGCGCCACCTGCCCGAAGAAGTTCAGCGCCAGCAGCGCTCCAATGACCGCAAAGGCCACGGGCAGCAGGTTGACCACCTGCACGGTCACGCGCGGCTGGTCATCCGGCCCAGGCGGCGAGCGCCGGGCGGGGGGAAGAGAAGGTGTGGGGTTCATGAGAGCTTTAGTGTAAGCGCGGCCACAGGGGGCGGCCTTACCGCCGCGCTTGGCAGAGTCTTTAGCTCATGGGGAGAGGGGGAGGTGGCTGGGTTCCTGCAGTGAGATTGGCCCTGGCCAGGGGAAAGGCCCATCTCTGAGCCAGCCCAGCTGAGCAGGAACGCAAGGCTCCCAAAGGGCAAAGCGACCCAGGCAGCGTTCTGGCTCCTCTGGTAGCGCAAGGTGCAGAAACCCTGTTTGCATGAAGTGAGGCAGAAGTTGGAGGGCTCAGTGCTGCCAGCGGGCGTTTCTTGCGCAAGCTGCCCCGCCAAAAGCCGCATGTGCCTTGCCCATTGCCCTGGAACCATGCTCTTCCTCCGCCTCTTCAGTCCGGACACCACCCAGACCCCCTCTGCTACCCTGTGCGTACCTAACGAGCGTTTGACTCGCCTTCTTCCCCCACCCCGGAGGCCCCCATGAAAAGCAAGAACGAGTGGATGCAGAGCGTGTACGGCCCGGCCACCCAGAAATTCCCGGAGCGCAAGTACAACTTTAAAAACCTGTCCGACATGGACCCCGAGCCGATTTACACGGCCGACGACCTGAAAGACTGGGACGCGGCGCGCGACCTGGGCTACCCCGGCGAGTTTCCGTACACGCGTGGCGTGCAGCCCAGCGTGTACCGGGGCAAGCTGTGGACCATGCGCATGTTCGCGGGTTTCGGCAGCGCCGAGCAGACGAACGAGCGCTTTCATGCGCTGCTGAAAGCTGGCCAGACGGGCCTGAGCACTGCCTTTGACCTGCCCACGCTGATGGGCTACGACTCCGACCACCCCTTCTCCAAGGGCGAGGTGGGCAAGTGCGGCGTGGCGGTGAGCAGCCTTGCGGACATGGAAATTCTGTTCCGGGGCATTGATCCCACGGCCGTCACCACCTCCATGACCATCAACTCCCCGGCCAATGCCATCTGGGCCATGTACATTGCCAACGCGCAGAAGCAGGGCAAGGATCTGGGGCAGGTGGGCGGCACCATTCAGAACGACATCCTGAAAGAGTTCATTGCCCAGAAGGAATTCATTTACCCCCCTGCGCCGAGCGTGAAACTGGTCATTGACACCTTCGAGTGGGGTCCCAGGGTGGTGCCCAAGTGGAACTTCATCTCGGTCAGCGGGTACCACATCCGCGAGGCGGGGGCCACGGGCGTGCAGGAGCTGGCCTTTACCCTGGCCGACGGCTTTCACTACGTGGAAAAGGCGCTGGAACGCGGCCTGAACATTGACGAGTTCGCCCCGCGTATCAGCTTCTTCTGGGACATTCACAACGACTTCTTCGAGGAAATTGCCAAGCTGCGCGCGGCCCGGCGCATCTGGGCGCGGCAGATGCGCGACCGTTACGGCGCGAAAAACCCCCGGTCGTGGATGCTGCGCACGCACTCGCAAACGGCAGGCGTCTCGCTGCCCGCGCAGCAGCCGCTGAACAACATTGCGCGTGTGGCGATTCAGGCGCTGGCCGCCGTGCTGGGCGGCACCCAGAGCCTGCACACCGATTCCTTTGACGAGGCGCTGGCCCTGCCCACGGAAGAGGCAGCCACCATTGCCCTGCGCACGCAGCAGATCATCGCCTATGAAACCGGCGTGGCCGGCGTGGTGGACCCGCTGGCGGGCAGCTACTACGTGGAAAAGCTGACGAACGACATTGAGGCCGCCGCCATGGGCTACATCGAGCAGATTCGCATGATGGGCGGCGTGGAAGCGGGCATTGAGAGCGGCTTTTTCCAGATGGAAATGGCCGAGGCCGCCTACCGCTACCAGCTGGAAGTGGAGCGCGGAGAGCGCGTCATCGTGGGCGTGAACGACTTCGTGCAGGACGCGGTGGAAGTGCCCATCCAGCTCATTGATCCGGAAGTGGAGCGCGTGCAGGAGGCCCGCCTGGCCCAGGTGCGGCGCGAGCGTGACCCCGTGCGGGTCGAAACCGCCCTGGCTGCCCTGCGCGACACCGCTGTGACGGGCGCAAACTCCATGCCCGCCTTCCTGGAGTGCGCCCACGCCTACTGCACGCTGGGCGAGCAGATGGACGTGCTGAAGACGGTGTATGGGGAGTACGTGGAGCCGGCGGTGGTGTAAGGGAAGCGGGGAGCAGGACGCGGTGCGCGGGGAAACCCAGGGCGCACCGCGTTTGTTTGGGGTGGTTGAAATGGGCAACGGAGGGCAAGAAGAAGGGCTCGCTCCAGCAGCGCGGCGGGCCTTAGCTTGTCCCGCGCACCGCTGCCTGCCTCCCGCCCCCCTATTGCATGTCAAACACCGTCACGTTGTTCACCGCTGTCCCCAGCCCCGCCCCCACTGTCAGGCGGCGGCTGTCCGGGCTCCAGGCCAGGAAGGCGGGGTGGTCGGCCAGGACGGGCCCTGCAGCGGTCACGCGGCCGGTGTCGGTGTCCAGCAGGCTCAGGTGCCAGCCGTCGTCGGCGCGGGTGACGGCGGCCAGCAGGCGGCTGTCGGGGCTGTAGCGCACGGCGCCTTCGCGGTCGCTGGCGGTGGGCAAGGCGGCGAAAGGCGAACGCTGTCCGGGGCGGTACAGGTCCAGGCCGCCGCCCGCCTTCACGTAGGCAAACTGGCCCTGGCCGCTGATCTGCACGTCCGTGTAGCGCGCGCCAGCCAGCACGGGCAGGGCAAAGCGTTTGGCGTTGGCGGTCAGGACCACGGCCGGGTCGCCGCTGCGTGGAAACACATAGGCGCGGGTGGCGTCCGGCGACACCGTCACGCGGGCGGCGCCCGAGACGGCCAGCGAGGCCACCGCCTTGCCGGTCTTCTGCGCCACGACCACCAGCCGCGTGTCGTCCCACACGGCGGCGTGGTTGCCCCAGTGGTTCACGCTCAGGCGCGTGGCGGTGCGCAGGCCAGCAGTGGTCCCCTGGCGCCCGCCGCTCAGGGTCCTGAGGGCCAGGCCGCCGCTGCCGTCGGCGGTCAGCAGCCACGTGAAGCGGTTCATGGTCTGCACGGCGAACACGTTCTGGGCCAGGGCGCGGGGGCCGCCTGTCAGGGCCCCGCCGGGCAGCAGGGTCAGGGGCTCGCCGGTGGCGGGGTCCAGGCCGCCGCCGGTGAGGGCGGCGGGCAGGGTCAGGAGAGCACGGGGGCCACTGAGGTCAGCGGCACTGTCCTGCAGCACGCCGCCCTGCACGCTCAGCACCCGTTCGCCGGGCGTGAGGGCAGCGGGGGCTGGCTGCAGGCCCGGCAGCGGGCGCACCTGTTCGCGGTGGCCGGTCTGCAGGTCGCGCACCTCCAGCTGCCCGGCGCGCAGCACCAGCACGCTGCCGTCGCGGCGGGGCAGGCCGGAGAGGGCTGCGCCCCCGGCTTCAGCGCGGCGCACCACCACCGAGGCCGGGTAGCCGGCCCGCAGGGCATACAGCTCGCCGCCAGCCTGCACAGCCACTGAGCGGCCATCGGCGCTGAAGGTCACGGGGCCCAGGGTGCAGGGGGCGGCACAGGTCATGGCGCTCTGCACGCCCAGTGTGGCGGTGTCCAGCAGTTGCACGCGCCCGGCGCGGGTCACCACGGCGCGTAGGCCGTCGGGGGCCGTGACCAAGGCGCCCACCGCTTCACCAGCGGGCACCGAGCGGGCCAGGCTGGCCAGCGAGACACGTTCAATGCCCTGGGCGCCGCCAATCAGGAGGTCCTGGGGCCCGCTGAAGCCGGCGCCGGTCACGCCGGGCGTGTCCAGCCGGGCCAGGCGCACGCCGTCGCCCAGGCGCCACACACTGACCTGTGTACTCGTGCGCGTGAGGGCGTAGGCGCCGCCAGGGCTCACACTCAGGCCGGCGCAGGGGGTGCCCACAGGCAGGCTGCGGCGCACCTCGCCACCAGGGCCCAGCAGCAGCAGGCGCTCACCGAGGCAGGCCACCACACCGCCGGGCACCGGGGCCAGGGCCAGCGGCGCGGCGCCGGGGACCGTCAGCAGACTCCGGGGCGAGAGCGAAACCGCAGCGGCCAGGGGCAAGGTGGCCGCCGAGAAGGCCAGGACAGTCCAGAAACGCCGGATCACGCGCGGCAGGATAGAGCATGGGCATGAGTGGAGCGGTAGGCACGGCCGCAGGGCGCCGCTCGGAGGAGAACGGCGCCCTGGGGGTGGTGATGGGTGGACTGAACCGGCTGCCCGCTGCGCTAGAAGCTGTAGCTCTTGGGCACCACGGTCACGCCGCTGTCAGTCACGGTAAAGCCGCGCGCGCGGTCTTCTTCGGGGTTCAGGCCAATTTTGGCGCCCGGGGGCACCACCACGTTCTTGTCCACGATCACGCGGCGCAGGTGGGCGTGGCGGCCCACCTCCACCTCGTCGAACAGCACGCAGCTTTCCACCAGCGAGTACGAGTGGGTGCGCACGTTGCGGCCCAGCACGCTGTCGCGCACGGTGCCGCCGCTGATGATCACGCCGCCGGCCATGATGGTGTTGAATGCCTGTCCCTTGCGGCCGTCCGATTCGTGTACGAACTTGGCGGGCGGCGAGAATTCGCTGCTGGTGCGCAGGGGCCACTGCGGGTTGTAGAAGTCGAATTCCGGGTTCACGCTCACGAGGTCCATGTTGGCCTCGTAGTAGGCGTCCAGCGTTCCCACGTCGCGCCAGTAGGTGTTAGGTCCGCCCTGGCCGGGAATGGGGTTGCGGTGAAAGTCGTAGGCCATGACGGTGTAGCCGTCGGACAGCGCGCGGGGAATCACGTCGCCGCCGAAGTCGAAACCGGACTCGCCCTCGCCCATGTTCGTTTCCAGCAGCTCGTCCAAAGCGCGGCGCGAGAAGATGTAGTTGCCCATGCTGGTCAGGCTGGTGCCCTCCTGGCCCGGGATGCTGGGGGGGTCTTTGGGCTTTTCCAGAAACTGGGTCACGCGCCAGTTGCTGTCCACATGCATCACGCCGAACTGGTGCGCCTGCGCCTGCGGCATGGGGTAGGCGGCGATGGTGACGTCTGCACGCGTCTCCATGTGCTTTTGCAGCATGTGCTCCACGTTCATCTTGTAGATGTGGTCGCCGCTGAAAATGGCCACGTAATCGGCCTCGTAGTTGTCGATGAGGTGCATGTTCTGGTACACGGCGTCGGCGGTGCCCCGGTACCACACCGGCCCCAGTTCCTCAATGCGGTACATCTGCGCGGGCACCAGCGTGATGAAGTAGTCGCTGAGGAAGGTGCCGAAGCGCCAGCCGCGCTGGATGTGCTCGGTCAGGCTCTGGGCCTTGTATTGGGTGAGCACGTAGATCGAGAACACGCCCGAGTTGATGAAGTTGTTGATGGCGAAGTCGATGATCCGGTACTTGCTGCCGAATGGCACGGCCGGTTTGCTGCGCTTCTGGGTCAGCGGGGCCAGCCTGGACCCCTGCCCCCCTGCCAGAATCATGCCGAGAACCCTTGGTTTCATGCCTTCCCCCCAGGGAGCGCCGGGCGCCCCGGGTTCACTCTACCCAGGCGCGCGGCGGCGGGCGAGGGCCCGGCTGGGCAGGCAGAAGGACAACGCGCAAAAAGAGAAGAAAGGCACATGGTGCCCCACGCTAACGAGGCCACCCGGTGAAGAGATGCCGGCGCGCTTCACCCTCACTTAACAGGGGCGCGCCCAGTTGCGTGCGGATGAAGGTCTGCTGGCGTTTGGCGTACTGGCGGGTGGCCAGGGCAATCTGCGCGGCGGCCTCCGGCACCGCCAGAGTTCCGCCCGCCACCGCCAGGGCCTCGCGGTAGCCCAGGGCCTGCCAGACGGTGGGGCGCGGCTGGGTGTCTGGGGGCACCTGCGCGGCCAGCCACGCGGCTTCACTGGCCCAACCCGCGTCAAACATGGTCAGCACCCGGGCATGCATGCGGGCTTCAAGTTCTTCCGGGGGGCGCGTAAAGGCCAGCACCTCGTAGGGAAAGGCGGGCGGGCGGTGCCCAAAGTCGCCAGGGTAACGGCCGGTGCGGCGGTAGATCTCCTCGGCGCGCACCACGCGGCGGGGGTTGCGCTCCAGGCGCGCGGCCTCGGCGGGGTGGCGGCGCTCAATATCGGCCAGCAGGGCGTCCAGGCCCCGCTCGGCCAGCTCGGCCTCCACCTCGGTGCGCGCACTGGGGTCGCTGGGCGGGGTCAGCGGCAGGCCGCGCACCAGGGCCGAGAGGTAAAAGCCGCTGCCGCCCACGATCAGCGGTATGCGGCCCCGTGAGAGCACGTCGGCCAGGGCGGCCTCGGCCAGGGCGACAAAGCGGGCCACGTCAAAGGGCTCGTGGACCTCGGCCACGTCCAGCAGGTGATGGGGCACCTGCGCGCGTTCGGCGGGCCCCGGCTTGGCGGTACCGATGTCCAGGCCCCGGTACACGGTAAAGGCGTCGGCGCAGACCAGTTCGCCGCCCGCGTGCAGGGCCCAGTCCAGGGCCAGGGCGCTTTTGCCAGCGGCGGTGGGGGCAGTCAGGATGGGCAGCGCGCGCACGGCGAGGATCATAGAGGATGCGGACGCGGCCCCAGGGGGCGGGTGCTACCGTAGGGGGCATGAACGAGCCCGTACTGGCGCGACTGCACCACCTGATGACGCTGCGGGAAGAGGTGGAAACCCTGGCCAGCCCCGTGCCCTGGACCCCGGCCGCCGACTGGACCGACGACGACGCCCACCTGTGCCTGCAGCTGGACGTGCCCGGCGTGGACGCCGAGTCCCTGGAAGTGCAGGAAGACGGCGAAACGGTCACGGTGGCCGGCCATCGCCCGGCCCCTGAACGGCTGCTGCGCGGCGAGCGCCCCAGCGGCATTTTCCGGCGCACCCTGACCTTCCCTGAACCCGTGCGGCCCCAGTCGGGGCAAGCCTCGCTGGTCCACGGCGTGCTGACGATCCGCTTTGAAAAGCGCCACCCCACCATCAGCGTGCCTTCCAGTGATCTGGGGCGGGAAGAGCAGGGGGAGTAGGCGCGAAGGGCGGCTGTAGAACAGATTCAATGCTTCGCGCTCAGGGGCTGGGTGGCGGGTTCAGCGGCTCAGAGGAAGAGGGTGGACAGGCTCAGCATTCCGCAGAGAGCCACTCAATGACCTCGCTGTTTCGCCACCCTTGCCGGAACTCGAAGAGGTTGGGATCTGGACAGCGGCGCACCAAGGGCCGGCAAGCGGGCTCAGCGTCCCTGACGACAATTCACAGCCTCCGCGCCTCGCGTGAGAACGGCCCGCAGTCTTGCCCGGTCGAGGTGTTTGTCCTGCTCCGCCGCCCCCCTCCCTACCCGTCCTCACCCTGATGGCAAACAACGAAAGCGGGCGGGTTCGGTGTTCTTTCCCGGCCCGCCCGCCCGCTTGGTTGTTGAGGTTCACCCTCGGGCACACCCCCCCACTCGACCTGACCTCAAATACTCAGGGTGCGGGCGCAGCGGTACAGGTCGCGGCTCACGTCCTTGCGCTGCTCCCAGGTCTCGTTCAAGGGGGTGTAGCTCACCTCATGGTTCTGGCGGCCGATCATCACGCCCTTGCGGCCTTCCATCAGGGCGTACACGGCGGCTTCGCCCAGACGGCTGGCCAGAATCCGGTCCGAGGACACCGGGCTGCCCCCGCGCTGGATATGGCCCAGGATGCTCACGCGGGTTTCCATGCCGGTGCCTTCCTGAATGGCAGCGGCGACCCCGGTGGCGCCGCCTGGATAGCCCTCGGCCACGATGATGATGCTGCCCAGCTTGCCGCGCTTGACGCTGCTGCGCACGGTGTCCAGCACACTGGCCATGTCCTTGGCGTCCTCGGGGATAAAGACCTCCTCGGCGCCGCCGGCCACCGCCACGTCCAGGGCAATGTGGCCGGCGTGGCGGCCCATCACCTCAATCACGAAAATACGCTCGTGGCTGGCGCCGGTGTCGCGCAGCTTGTCCACGGCGTCCAGGGCAGTTTCCACGGCCGTGAAGTAGCCAATGGTGTGGTCGGTGCCGTACAGGTCGTTGTCAATGGTGCCCGGCAGGCCCACCACCGGAATGTCATGTTCCTCTTGCAGGAAGTGGGCGCCGTGGAACGAGCCGTCCCCACCAATGACAATCAGGGCGTCCACGTCGTGGGCGCGCAGGTGGCGGGCACCCCGGGCGCGGCCTTCGGGGGTGCGCCAAGTGGCGCTGCGGGCGGAGAGCAGGATGGTGCCGCCGCGCTGAATCGTGTTGGCCACGTCCCGGGGCCCCAGGGTCACGAAGTCGCCCCGGTGCAGGCCAGAAAAGCCCCGGCGCACCCCAATCACCTCTATGCCCTGCGAGGTGGCGGTGCGCACCACGGCGCGGATGGCGGCGTTCATGCCGGGGGCGTCGCCGCCGCTGGTCAGAACGGCAACGCGGCGAATCCCGGCGGGATTGGGCTGGGGCGGGCAGTGCGGAACATCGGTCATGGAGGGGGCCTCGTTTCGGTCGGCGGTGCCGCCAGGGCAGGAACTTCAGTCGGTGGAACGGTCGGAAGCGCTTCCGGTGGCCTGAAGCGCCAAGGTGTAAGCGTCATTCTTACGCAAACCCTGGCGCTGCAACTGCTCACGTATATCCCTCACGCTGTGGCCGGCTTCTGCCAGGGTCTGGGCCAGGGCAGCGAAGTCGGTGCTGGGCGCCGCCTCGGCCGGGGCGCGGCCGGCCACCACCACCACAATCTCACCGCGCACGCCGCCCTCGAAGTGGGCGGCCAGTTCGGCCAGGGTGCCGCGCGCGGTTTCCTCAAAGCGCTTGCTGAGTTCGCGGGTCACGCTGGCGGGGCGCGTCTCGCCGCAGGCGGCGGCGAGGTCTTGCAGGGTGTCGTGCAGACGGTGGGGACTCTCGTACAGCACCGAGGTTTCTTCGCGGGCGGCCACCGCCGCAAGGCGCTCGCGGCGGTCGCGGCCCGCCCGGGGCAGGAAGCCTTCAAAGGCAAAGCGTCCGGCTGGCAGCCCTGAGAGCACCAGCGCGGGCACCAGCGCGGTGGGGCCGGGCAGCACCTCCACTGGCACGTCGGCCGCCAGCGCGGCCTGCACCAGTTCGGCGCCGGGATCGCTGATGCCGGGGGTGCCGGCGTCGCTCACGTAGGCCAGGCGGGGGTGGCGCTCCAGCACCTGCGGCGCGCGGTTCATGGTGTGGGCGTCCAGGCGCACCAGGGGTTTGCGGATGCCCAGGTGGGTCAGCAGCGCGCCTGTGCGGCGGGTGTCCTCGCAGGCCACGGCGTCGGCGGCGCGCAGCACCTCCAGGGCCCGCAGGGTAATGTCGCCCAGATTGCCGACGGGGGTGGGCACCAGCCAGACCCGGGCGCCGCTCTGGTCGTGGGCCGGCGCCGGGGCGTGGTCTGGCTCGGTCCAGGCGCCTTCGTCTAGCGGCTCATCCAGCGGCCCATTTACCGGCTCAGTCATCGGCCCCCGGCAGGGCGGCGTGCAGGGGCCCTGCCGCCGTGGCCGCCAGCCCGGGGGTGGGCTTCAGGCGCACGCGCACCTTGCGGGGCCGCTTGAGCACATTGGTAATTCGGGCGCGCAGCAGTTCGCCTTCGCCCACCGTCACCGTCACGACCGCGCCCTCGGGCAGACGGCCGCCGATAATCACCACCACGCCGTTTTCCACGACGCCTTTGTACGCTTTCATGTGTCCCTCCCCTGCGCGCGGCGCACCCGGCGTTCGGCCGCCGATTGCGCTTCGCGCAGCGCCACGATCTCGCTTTCCCGCGCGCCGCCCAGCCGGGCGTAGCGGTCAATCACCTCGGCCGCTTCCCGGCGGCGGTCCAGGCGCAGCAGCAGCGCGCCCAGATGCTCGCCCCCCACAAAATACGCGCGGGGATTGTCCGGTTCGGCGGCCACCTGCGCCCGCGCTGTATCCAGCCGCGCCAGATGCGCGCGGTGCCGGTTGACCTGCCAGCGCACCAGAAAGGTGGCGAGACTGAAAATCAGGGCCGCCCCCAGCACCGAGAGCGTGACGGCCTCGGGCACGCCAATGCGCGCGCCAAGTTGCACGGTCAGCGGAAAGCTGAAGGCCAGCACCACCAGCACCGCCAGCGTGGCCGCGTAGTTCATGCCCCACCTGCGGGGCAAAGGGTCAAGGCTGGCATGGGCCCAGTGTAGCGGGCGGGCCCGGCAGCAGAGGTCAAGACCCGTTCAGACGCAGGTGAAAGGGTCTTGATCTGGGCGCAGCGGGCTTTCAGGACCGGCGCGGGTGAAAGGGCAGGGCCTGTCACGGGGCCCTGCGAGTCCCTGCCAAATGCCGTAAGCTGCCCCGCGTGCGCCTGCACCTGATTACCGTTGGCGAACCCAAACTGGCCTATGCGCGGGCCGGGTGGGACGAGTACGAAAAGCGGCTGCGGCGCTTTCACCGCGTGCAGATCACGCGGGTGTCTGCCCGCACCCAGGCGCAGGAAAGCGAAGCGGTGCGCCGCGCGGCGGGGCGGGCGCCGCTGGTGCTGCTAGACCCACGCGGCGCGCAGTTTACTTCTGAAGGTCTGAGTGCCTTTCTGGACGCGCAGGCGGTCTCTGGCGTGGGCGAGCTGGCCTTTGCCGTGGGCGGCCCGGACGGCCACACCGATGAGTTGCGTGCCGGGGCGGCCCGCCTGTGGAGTTTGGGGCAGCTGACCCTGCCGCACGATCTGGCGATGGTGGTGCTGCTCGAAGCCCTGTACCGCGCCGGGACCATCAGCGCGGGTGAGCCGTACCACCGGGGCTAGGAACCTCTTCCTGGAGACGCGCGTCGTGCCTACATGCCTGCACTGGGTCCACTTGAACTTCTCGTGCTGCTGCTCGCCGCAAGCGGTCCGCTGGTTGGCCTCTGGTTGGTGGTGTGGTGGCTTAGGGAGGCCAGGAAGCCAGACCAGCCCCAGCACACCGAAGCCCGCGTGCCGGACCCGGAGCGCCCCTAGACACCACAATGCCGGCCGGCCCTGTGCCCTGAACCCCCTGGGCTACGCTGGGCGGCAAGATGCCTGATCTGCCTGCCCCTTCGGCCGAGTGGCTGCGCGCCCCCACCCTGCGCGGGCGGGCCGTGACCCTCGAAGCTCTGCGCCCCGAACATGCCGCCGACCTGCACGCGGGGGCCACCGAAGACACCATCCGTTTTCTGGCGCGCGGCGGGCCCACAGCGCAGACGGTGCCGGCCTGGGCCGACTACATTGAGCGGCTGAACGCCCTGCCGCGCCGGGTGAACTTTGCCGTGCGCCTTGGGGATGGGCCGGTGGTGGGGCGCATCAGCTACAGCGAGGTGCGCGCAGAGGACCGCTGGGTGGAAATTGGCACCATGCTGCTGCCCGCCGCGCAGGGCACCGCCGTGAACCCGGAAGCCAAGCGTCTGCTGCTGGCGCGGTCTTTTGAGGCGCTGGGCGCAGGGCGGGTGCACTTCAAGGTAGACGCGCGCAACGAGCGCAGCCTGCGGGCCATGCGGCGGCTGGGCGCGGTGCAGGAAGGGGTGCTGCGGGCGTATCAGGTGCGGCCGGACGGCCATGCGCGCGACAGCGTGATGTTCAGCATCCTGGCGGCCGAGTGGCCTGCGGTGCGGTCGGCGCTGGATCAGCGACTGGACGACCTTCTGGGGCGGGCGGCACAGCCTCTTCCATGAGAAAAGATTCAAGATTGTCATCAGAGGTCTGGTAGCTTGGCCCCTGATGCGCCGCCCCTTGCTTGCCGCTGCCCTCGCCGCGCTGAGTGTGCCCAGCGCCCACGCCCTGATTGTGCCCATGCCCGGCTGGACCCCGGTGGGCGGCGACGCCAACTACTGGACCGACGCCAGTGGCAACTGCCTGATGCGCGAAGAACGCCACGGGCAGGCCTTTCCAGCCTTTGCCAGCCCGGATGAGGCGCGGGCCTTTGCCCTGAAACTGCAGGGCAGCCTGGGGCGCACCATGCGCAACGTGGTCACCCAGCCGGTGGACCGCGCGGGCCGCTGGAGCGTGCTGGCCGCCTACGATTTCAAGGAAGGCGGCACCAGTTACCGGGTCAGCCAGCTGTTCCTCAGTGACAGCGGCCTGCTGCGCACGGTGACCGGCAGCAGCGCGGCCGACGGCGCGGAGGCCTGCGTGAACGAGATGCGCGACTTTATCCGCTATCTGGCGAACTGAGGGCGGCGGCCTGTTCTATTGGTGCCACGGGCCTGTGCGGCCCATCACTTCGTTCTCCCCTGGGGCAGGGAGGAAATCCCCGCGCCCTGTTGTGACGGCACTGGCCGCTCGCACGCGGTAGAACAAAGGCGTGCCCACTGCGCCCGAAACCCTGCTGACCCGCCTGAATGCCATTGCCGGGGTGGTGGCCAATTCCGGCCACGCGCTGGCCCTATTGGGCCTGGGTTCGGTGGGCCGTGAACTGCAGCGGCTGGACCGGTGGTCTGACCTCGACTTTTTTGTGATCGCCCGCACAGGCGAGGTGGGCCGGTTTCTGGACGGTGCGTGGCTGGCGCAAGCCGCGCCCCTGACCTTTACGTTTCGCAATACCTCAGACGGCGCCAAGGTGCTGTTTGAGGATGGCATCTATGCGGAATTTGCGGCCTTTGAGGGGTCCCGCCTACCCGAACTGCCGCTGATGAGTGCGCGGGTGGTCTGGGCGGCCCCGGACTTTCCGGGCCTGCCTGCAGTGCCGCCCGCGCCGCTGCCCACACACACGGCCGAGACGCACGCCCACCATCTGGGCGAGGCGCTGACCAATCTGCTGGTGGGCCTGGGCCGCTACGGGCGCGGCGAGCGGCTGAGCGCCATGACCTTTGTGCAGGGCTACGCGCTGGGGCATGTGCTGGCGCTGGCGGCGGCACGCGGCGCCCTGCCGACGGCCGGCGCAGATCCCTTCAGCCCCGAGCGGCGGGTGGAGGCGCGCGCCCCTGGGTTGGCGACGCAGTTACCGGCCTTTGCACCGGGGTACGCGGGCACCCCGCAGGCGGCGCTGGCCCTGCTGGCGCATCTGGAGGCCCACGAAAGCGTGCCGCCAGCCATGAGCCGCGCCATCCGGGCCGCCGCCCAGGCCCTGGAGGAGTAAAGGGTGCTGGTGGCTTGATCTAGCCCCTCTCGCCGCCCGGCCGCCGCTGTCGTTTGAAACCCTGCACTTCGTTCGCCCCTCAGCCACTGGAGGAGCCCCCACTTCGGCGGCGCTGGGTTCCGCCCTCAGGGCGCGTGGTAGGCTCCCCGGTTGAGATGCAGACTGTGCGTGGAATTCAGGCGGTGTGGCCATGATGGTCGTGACGGCGCTGCTGTCGTGGTTTCTGGTGGGGCTGTTCGTGCGGGTCAGCAAGGCGCGCGACTGGGGCCAGCGCGTGCGCGCTGACGGGCCGCAGACCCACCTGATCAAGGACGGCACGCCCACGGCAGGCGGCGTGCCCTTCGTGGTGGCCATGCTGCTGGTGTTCGTGCCGCTGTACCTGAGCGGGCAGGGCGGCGACAGCCGCGAACTGATCATCATGCTCACCGCCCTGGGCATGGGCCTGATCGGCGGGGCCGACGACCTGCTGAAAATCCGCTCACGCATGAAGGGCAGCGGCAAAAGCGAGCTGCTGGCGCGCGAGAAGTTCCCGCTGCAGTTTCTGGTGGCGGCGCTGTTCGCTTACTTCGCCGCGCCGCTGGCCTCGCACGAACTGGTGCCGGGCCTGGGCCGGGTGGGGGACGTGGTCCTGCTGACCCTGGTGATGGTGGGCAGCGTGAACGCCTTTAACTTTGCCGATGGCCTGGACGGGCTGCTGTCGGGCATTGCCATCATCGTGCTGCTGCCGCTGCTGGGGCTCTCGCCCATCAGCGCCCTGCTGGCAGCGGCGCTGCTGGGCTTCCTCTGGTTCAACGCCCACCCGGCGCGCGTGTTCATGGGCGACATGGGCAGCCACGCCATCGGGGCGATTGCGGCGGGGGCCTACGTGCTGCACGCCGACGTGTGGCTGCTGCCGCTGGCGGCCATCATTCCGGTGGTGGCGGTGCTGAGCGTGGTGATTCAGGTGGCGTCGTTCAAGCTGCGCGGCAAGCGGGTGTTCAAGATGGCGCCCATTCAGCACCACTTTGAGCACAAGGATATCGGCTGGCCCGAAACGCACGTCACCATGCGGTTCTGGGTGATCACGGCGGTGGCCACAGCGGGCGTGTGGTGGCTGCTGGGCGGGCGGCCATAGCGGCGCCCAAGGCTGGCAACGGGGGGAGGGGCGCGCGCCGCCTCTCCCCTGTTTCTGTGTGGCTTCGCCTGTGCCTGCTTCTGCGCGTACACTCGGGCGCGTGAGCCGACTGCCCGACCCCGCCGCCCTGCTGACGCGCCGCGCCCACCTGAGCGCGCAGGGCACCACGCTGTACCGCGCCGCGCACCTGACCGAAACGGGGGGCATGTACACGGTGGACGTGGCGGGCCGGGCCGGCATTCTGAGCCTGTACGTGCCGCTGACGGCGACCCAGGAGCACGGCCTGGCGGCGGCCTGGGGCGAGGCGGCCGGTCTGCAGGGGGTGTACCTCAAGCGCCGCCCCCCAGAGGCGCGGCACGTGGCGAACGTGGCCCGCGAGCAGCTCTCGCCGCCAGAGCCGGTGTGGGGTGGGTCCCTGCCAGAACTGGTGGCGACCGAAGCCGGCGTGCCCTTCCTGATCCGCCCCGGTGCCGACCTGAGCACCGGCCTGTTTACCGATGCCCGCCCGGCCCGCGCCTGGGTGCGGGCCCACAGCGCGGGGCGGCGGGTGCTGAACACCTTTGCCTACACCTGTGGGTTTGGCCTCAGTGCCGCGCTGGGCGGGGCAGCGGCGGTGAAAAACGTGGACCTGTCGCGCAAGGTGCTGGCCTGGGGGCAGGCCAACTACGCCCAGAGCGGCCTGAGCGCGCCGGACCAGGATTTCCTGTACGGCGACGTGTTCGAGTGGCTCGCTCGCCTGGAGCGCCGGGGCGACCGCTTTGATCTGGTGGTGCTGGACCCACCCAGCTTTGCGCGGGGCAAGAGTGGTGTGTGGCGGGCCGAGCGCGATTACGCCCGGCTGGCCGGGCTGGCGGCCCGGGTCACAGCGCCGGGGGGGCAGGTGCTGGCGCTACTGAACCACGCTGGGGTCTCTGGCCCGCAACTGGAGCGCATGGTGCAGAGCGGCCTGCACGAGCAGGAACGGCGGGCTGAGTTGCAAGGCAGCTTTGGTGCGGGCGAGGATTATCCGGGCGCCGGGCACCTGAAGGTGCAGGTGTGGACACTGGACCAGGGGCGCTGATAGAGGCCCAGCCTACTCGCACCCAGGCTCACTTGCCAGACTGACCCGGTTGCGGCCGGCGCCCTTGGCGCGGTACAGCTCGGCGTCGGCCAGGGCCAGCAGCTGGGCGGCGCCCAGGGTGCAGTACGACGCCACCCCCAGGCTAACCGTGAGGCGCAGGCCGGGGTGCAGCCCGCCCCAGTCGTGGTTCTGCACCGCCTGGCGCAGGCGCTCGCACATCGTCTGGGCAGCGGGCCCGCCGGTTTCGGGCAGCAGCAACACGAATTCCTCACCGCCAAAGCGGGCCACGGTGTCCATCTGGCGGCAGCTGGCGCGCAGCAGCCCGGCCAATTCGCGCAGCACGAGGTCACCCACCTGATGCGAGTAGGTGTCGTTCACCGCCTTGAAGTGGTCAATGTCCAGCAGCACCACGCTCAGGGGGCGGCCGTAGCGCAGGGCACGCTGCACCTCGGCGTCCAGGCACTCGTTGAAGTGGCGCCGGTTGGACAGGCCGGTCAGGGCGTCTTCCTGCGAGAGCCGCACGAGGTGCTCGGCCTGGGTCTGCAAGCGGGCAAGCAACTCGGCCTTCTGTTCGTTGGCCGCCGCGAGTTCCTGGTTCAGTTCGGTCAGGCGGGCGTTGATCTGGCGCTGGGCCTCGGCGGCGTGGCGGGCCTGATCCAGGTCCACCTGCAGCAGCAGGGCCTGGGTGCGGTGCAGGGCCTGCAGGTTGTCCAGCTCGCGTTCCAGCTGGTGATAGCGCTGGTAATGCTGCAGGGCGGCGCGGTAGGCCCCGCGTTGGCGGTGGGTTTCGCTGAGCAGGGCGTGGATCTCCTGCTCGTCGCGCTGGGCCCGGCAGCCCTGGGCCAGGGCCAGTCCCTCTTCCAGGGCGTCGAGGGCCTGGGCCGATTCGCGCCGCTTCAGGTGCAGGGCCCCCAGCCAGCGCAGGGCACGCGACTCCTCGTGGGCGGCGCGGGCCTCGGCGGCCAGGGTGCGGGCCTGCCGGTAGGCGCGCAGGGCGTCCTCGGGCTGTCCCAGTTGCTGGTAGGCGTCCCCCAGACCCAGCAGCAGCCGGGCGTCGCACTTGTGGTCGCCCCGGGCCTGGGCCACGTCCAGCGCGCCGCGCAGCAGGCTCAGAGCCTCTTCGGCCTGCTCCAGTTTCACGTGCGCCTGCCCCAGGCCGCACAGCGCGTCCAGTTCGTGGTGGGTGTGGCCCAGGCGGCGCACGATTTCCAGCGCTGCCCCGTAGTGCGTCAGGGCCTGGGCGGCGTCGCCGGCCTGCTGGCACACGTCGCCCAGGTTGGTCAGGCACATGGCCTCGTCGGCCGGGGCATCAGCGGCGCGCGCCAGGGGCAGGGCCGCCAGAAAGGCTTCCAGGGCCTTCTGGTGGTCGCCCAGATCGGTGTGGATCAGGCCCACGTTGCTCAGGCAGGCGCCCTGAAGCCGCAGCAGGCCCTCGCGCCGCGCGATGTCCAGGCCCTGCAGGGCGTGATGTAGGCCGTCAATCAGGCGGCCCAGGTTGCGATGGACGGTGGACAGGCTCAGGCAGGCGCCTGCCTCGCCCTGGGGGTCGCCCACCGCCCGAAACAGCGCCAGCGCCTCGGCCAGCAGGCGCGCGGCGCGTTCGTCGTCGCCTGCCACCGAGGCCGCCGCGCCCAGACGCAGCGCGCTGCGCGCCATACGGGGCTGATCTGCCCCGGCGCGGGCCAGGGCCAGCGCTTCCTCGCTGAGGGCCAGGGCTTCGCGGGGGTGCTGAAAGACCAGCTGGGCGGAGCGGCGGTTCAGGTCGTCTATACGCTCGGGGGCGGTCAGCGGCCCGGCTGCGGCGTCGTGCATGGGCGTCCTCCGGGGGCCGCGCGGCGGATGAGCCCGCGCGCCCGTACTGCCTGGGGGCAGTGTAGGCAGGGCCCTCTCACGGGCGGCTGACAGCGCGGCCGCTTCAGCTGAGCCCAGTCAGCTGAGCCCAGCGGGCCACCCCCGGCCCCGTTTTACCGCACGTTAGCGCACGCAGCCCGCACGGATGCTGGCAGCCAGGGCGTCCACATCCTGACCGTTCGCGGCAGCAGTAATAAAGGCGCTGCCCACCACCACGCCGTCGGCCACCTCGGCCACCTGCCGGGCGGTGGCGGCGTCTTTCACCCCAAAGCCCACGGCGACCGGCACGCGGGCGTGCTGCTGCGCCAGGGCCAGCATGGCAGGCACCTCGCCCAGGGCCGCGCCTTCGCGGGCGCCGGTCACGCCGGTCACGCTCACCGCGTACAGAAAGCCGGTGCAGGCCTGCGCCACCAGGGCCACACGCGCCGGGGTGCTGGTGGGCGCAATCAGGAAGGTGACAGCCAGGCCATGCTCGGCGGCCAAATCAGCGATTTCCAGGTCCTGATCGGGAGGCAGGTCGGGCAGAATCAGGCCGTCCACGCCGGCGCGCTGGGCCAGCCGCATGAACTCGCGCGGGCCCACGGCGTAGATGGGGTTCACGTAGGTCATGACCACGATGGGTTTGTCCGTGTGTTCCCGGAGCCCAGCCACGAGTTGCAGCGAGTGCCGGGTGCTGGTGCCGCCCGCCAGAGCTTGCTCGCTGGCGCGCTGGATGGTGGGACCGTCGCCCAGGGGGTCGCTGTAGGGAATGCCCACTTCGAGAATGTCGGCGTGGGCCAGCAGCGTCTGTGCCAGGGCGGGGAAACCGGCGGCAGTGGGATAGCCGGCCGTCATGTAGGGAATGAAGGCGGCGCGGCCCTCCTGCCGGGCTTGCTCAAAGGCGGCATGTAGGCGCGCGGCGCCGCGCGTGGGGGCCAGGGTGGTCATGCGAGGACCTCCGGGGACCGCAGTTGGCCCGGTGTCTCTCCCGCCGGGTCCTGCAAACTGAGCAGGCGCATCACCTCGGCCACGTCCTTGTCGCCCCGGCCCGAGAGGTTGACCACTATGGTCTGGTCCGGGCGCATGGTGCGGGCCAGTTCGACCGCGTGGTGAATGGCGTGGGCGCTTTCCAGCGCGGGGATGATGCCTTCTAGGCGGGTCAGCAGCTGCAGGGCGTCCAGGGCCTGGGCGTCCGTGACGGGCACGTACTGCGCCGTGCCGGTCTGGGCGTACAGGCAGTGCTCGGGGCCGATACCGGGGTAATCCAGGCCCGCGCTCACCGAATGCGGCGGCACGATCTGGCCCTCGTCGTCATTGAGCAGGTACATCATGGCGCCGTGCAGCACGCCGATGCGCCCGCCGGCCACGCTGGCGGCGTGGCGCCCGGAGTCCACGCCTTCCCCAGCGGCCTCGGTGCCAATCAGGAGAGGCCGCTCTTCCTCGGGCAGGTAGGCAAAGGGCGCAAAGATGCCGATGGCGTTGCTGCCGCCGCCCACGCAGGCCACGATGGCGTCGGGCGCTGGGCGGCCTTCCAGGGCCTGGTGCTGCACTTTGACCTCTTCGCCAATCACGGCCTGAAAGTCGCGCACCATCGCCGGGTAGGGGTGCGGGCCCACCACGCTGCCCAGGATGTAAAAGGTGTCGCGCACGTTGGTGACCCAGTCGCGAATGGCCTCGTTGGTGGCGTCCTTGAGGGTGGCGGTGCCGGAGGTCACTTCACGAACTTCGGCGCCCAGCAGCTTCATGCGAAAGACGTTCAGTGCCTGACGGCGAATGTCCTCGGCGCCCATATACACCACGCACGAGAGGCCCAGCAGGGCGGCGGCGGTGGCGCTGGCCACGCCATGCTGCCCGGCGCCGGTTTCGGCAATCACGCGTTTTTTGCCCATGCGCACGGCCAGCAGGGCCTGGGCCAGACAGTTGTTGATCTTGTGGGCGCCCGTGTAGTTCTGGTCCTCGCGCTTGAGGTAAATCTTGGCGCCGCCGGCATATTCGGTGAGGCGCTGGGCAAGATACAGGCCGCTGGGGCGGCCCACGAATTCACGCAGCAGGCGGTCCAGTTCGTTCAGGAAGGCCGGGTCGGTCTTGGCCGCCGCATAGGCCATTTCCAGCTCGTCGAGCGCCGGAATCAGCGTTTCGGGCACATACCGCCCGCCAAAACGGCCGAAGCGCCCGCGCGCGTCCGGCTGGGGGTAGGTGGGGAGCGTCAGGGGCATGGCCCCAGGGTAGGTGGGGACGGGCGAACGGGCGTTAGGGCAACTTAGACAGGTCATCTAAGTTTGTGGAGAAGGCCACCTTTGCCAGCGCGGCACGCCACAGGGGCAGCAGCTCGTCCAGGCTGACCTCGGCGGGCACGGTCCAGCCCAGGCTGCGGGCCAGTTCGGCACGCACGCGGCCCGGGGTCTCGCCCCCTTCCCGCAAGGCCGACAGGGGCGGGGCGCCGCCGCGTTTGGCCAGCCGCTCGCCCCGGTAGTCATGCAGCAGCGGCACGTGCAGGTAGCGGGGCGTGGGCAGTCCCAGGGCGCGCCCCAGCGCCACCTGCCGGGGCGTGGCGGTCCACAGGTCGGCGCCGCGCACCACATCGGTCACGCCGGCCTCGGCGTCGTCCACCACCACGGCGAGGTGATAGGCGAAAACGCCGTCGTTGCGCTGCAGCACGAGGTCGCCCACCTCGCCCGGCAGGTGCTGGCACAGGGTCTGGTGGTTCAGGGCGTCGTGGGCGCAGACCACCTCGTCCGGCACGCGCCAGCGCCGCGCGGCGGGGCGGCCAGGGTGCGCGGTGCCCGCGCGGCACCTCCCCGGGTAAACGGGCTCCGTGCCGTGGGGCGCGCCAGCACTCGCCTGAATGGCCGCCTGCACCTCCTTACGGGTGCAGGTGCAGGGGTAGGTGTCCAGCCGGGCCAGCGCCGCCCCGTACAGAGGAAGTCGGGCGGATTGAATAGCCTCCTCGTCCCAGTCCAGGCCCAGCCACTCCAGGTCGCGGCGGGTGAGGTCGTAGGCCCAGGGGCGCACGCGGCCGGTGTCCAGGTCTTCAAAGCGCAGGAGGTGGCGCCCCCCGTGCGCGCGGGTGTGCAGCCACGCCAGCAGCGCGGTGCGGGCGTTGCCCAGATGCATGGCCCCGGTGGGGCTGGGGGCAAAGCGGCCCACCACGCTCATGGGGCCGCCACCTCGTCCCACAGGGCCAGCAGCACGCCGCCCACCACCGCCGCATACGCCAGAAACAGCACGAAGCGCCCCAGGGGATCGGCGGCGTCCAGCGCGTTCCACCCGCCCAGTAGCTGCCACCAGTCATGGGTGTCGGGGTCGCCAGTGATCAGCGGGAGGTCACGCCTGGGGGCGTCGCGGATGTAGGCGGCCACTCCCGACAGCGAGTGCGCCAGCCACAGGGTGGTCAGGCCGGCCGCAAAGCGGTCGCCGCGCCACAGAAAGGCGGCCACGCAGGCGCCCGGCACCAGTAGCTGCAGCAGGCTGCCGCCCAGCAGCATGGGGGTTTCTCCAGCGAACATGAGCAGCATATGCCCGGCCTCGTGGAAAATGAGGTTCACGCCCGAGAGCCAGCCTGGGTTCAGGGGGTGCAGCACCCCGGGGACGGTGACCCACAGGGCGGCCAGCACCCCCAGCAGGCGGCCGGCGCGCGCGGCCCCGCCCTTCACTTGCGGGCCCGGAGCCACGCCAGCAGCAGGTCTTCCACCAGCTCGCTGACACTCTCGCCGCCGTCCTTTTTCACCTGTTTCCACACCGCGCGCACAGTTTCGCGGCGCAGGTACACGGGTTCCAGCGGCTCGCCGGCCACCTGGGTGCGGCGCCCGTCGGGTTCGGGGGTCACCTTGCGGCCCTTGCCCGCCTTCTGGCCCTCTTTCAGATAGTCAAACCGGCCCACGTGCGTGCCCGCCCTTACCAGAGTTCCTGGGCCAGCCGCAAGACGTCGCTCCAGGCGCTGGCGGAACGCTCGCCGGGCACGTCGCGCACCAGCACCCCGGCCTCGGCGGCGCGTTGAAAGGCGGCGTACTGGCGCACCACGGTGTTGCAGACGGTCAGGCCCGCCTCGCGCAGGTCCTCGCGGGCCTCCTCGGCGGCGTGGCCCACGGGCGGCACCCGGGTCAGGACCACGCGGGTCTTGCGCGCCGCGCCTTCCTCGTGCAGAAAGTCCAGCAGTTCGCGGGTGGCGTCCAGTTCCAGGGCGCTCACGCCGCTGGGCACCAGCAGCAGGTCGGCGCGCCCGGCCAGTTGGCGCAGTTCCTTGCGCTTGGGGCGGCCCTCGGTGTCCAGCAGCAGCAGGTCGTAGCGGGCAAGCTTCTTGGGGCGCACGTCGTCGGCTTCCACCACCTCGAACGGCAGGGCGCCCGCACGCCGCGCCCAGCGCAGGCTGCTGCCCACGCGGCCGTCCTCGTCCACCAGCAGCGGCGTCAGGCCCTGGGCGTGCGCGGCGCCCGCAAGGTGAACCGCCAGGGTGCTTTTGCCCACGCCGCCCTTTTCCGAGGTGATCGCCACGACCTTCATGCCGCCCCAGCGTACCAGAGGCCCTGCCAGCGCGGCATCATGGCGCGGTGACCCACCCGCTCACCCCGCCGCAGCAACAGGAACTGGAACAGGCCCCGGTCTACTGGACCGCCCGGGCCATGCAGGAGCAGGGCAGCCGCTTTTACCGCGCGCTGGGCGAGGCCCTGGAGGCGGCCGACGCCCAGAACCGCCGCCTGATTCTGCGCACGTGGCCGGCGGCCTGCTGGGACTTTTACGAGCGGGGACAGCGCCTGGCCGCCGAGGCCGGCGAAGGCTGACCTGGGAAGGCGAGCAGACGTTCACGCAGCGCCGTCCGCGCCAGCGTCCAGGCCGAGGCGGGCCTGGCTGCGGCCGACCCAGCAGCAGTGACCGCAAGGTGGTGCAGGGGCGCAAGGTGCTGGCACGGGTCTGCCCAGGGGCGCGTTCACGTGGCCGCCCCCTCTGCTCGGCGTGCGGGCGCTCTACACTGGGGCGCGATGAACCCCACCCTGCTGGCCGTATTTGCCCACCCCGACGACGAAGCCTTCAGCGTGGGCGGCACGCTGACCCACTACGCGCGCCAGGGGGTACGGGTGGTGCTGGCCTGCGCCACCCGGGGCGAAGCGGGCAAGATCACCGTGCCCGGCATGACGGTGGACGACCTGGGCGCCCAGCGCGAACAGGAACTGCGCCGGGCCTGCGAGGCGCTGGAGATTGAGCCGCCGGTCTTTCTGGATTACCACGATTCCGGCCGATACGAACGCACCCGCCACGACGACCCCCGCGCCCTGATGAATGTGGACCCCCTGAAGGTCGAGCCGAAGCTGCGCGACCTGATTGCCGACCTTCAGCCTCAGGTGATGGTGACCTTTGACCCGCACGGGGGCTACGGGCACATTGACCACCTGCAGATTCACCGGGCCGCCAGCGCCGCGTTCTTCAGCACCGGGCATCTGCCGGGCGGCGGGCCGCAGCGGCTGTACTACACCGCGCTGACCGTGCAGGCGGCGCAGAACCTGTCGCGCATGGGCGAGGGCCTGGACCCCCAGGTGTACGGCGTGTCGGAAGGCACGGTGGCCGTGCAGATTGATGTGGCCGCCTACGCCGAGAACAAGCGGGCCGCCTTAAAGGCCCACGGCACCCAGACGGGCGAACAGAGTGTGATGGGCCAGATGAGCGCCGAGGAGCGGCAGGCCATGGAGGCGATGCTGCTGGGCCACGAACGCTTCAGCCTGGGCGGCACCCGCACGGCCATTCCCCAGTTCCCTCTGTGTGGGCTGTTTGACGGCCTTGCGGGGTTCGAGCATCTGCAGTGACGGCGTGGCCTGCCCGTCTGGAGCAACGCTTCTCTTTCATCCATGTCTTCCAGTTTGATCCGGCGCAGCAGGCCCTCACATTGACGCTCTCGCACTGGTCCAGCGAAGAGCAGACAACCGCAACGGTCCACGGGCATTCAGGACCTGCAGTTCAGCGTGGTGGATGCGGATGAAGGCTCGGACCTTCTGTAGAACGTTCTGCGCTTTCGCATTTAGGCGCCGGGCCGCCTGCTGATCGTCACCACAGCCTACGAAGTGACGCTGACCTTTGATCAGTTCATGCTGACGGAGTCGACCAGCAGCGGTGACGAGCCAATGCGCTCTGCCGCGTCCCGCGCCACCTCCTGACCCCACAACGTTGCGGCCACATGTAGCGCCGCGTGCAGGGCGCCCAGGCCCGCAGGGGTGGTGCATAGCCGTCCATCCATAACCACTTGGCCGGGGCGCACGTCGGCGGGGGTGAAGCCCCATAGCGTATCGGTCAGGTCGGCGGGGCCGCCCACCACGCAGCCGTCCAGGGTACCGGCTTCGCCCAGTAGCAGCAGGCCGCTGCCGCTGGCGCCGGTGGGCAGCCCCGGGTGGGCCGCCAGGAAGGCGCGCAGTAGGGGATCGCGGGCCGCTTTGGCCGCGCCGGGGCCACCGGGCAGCAGCAGCGCCTGGGGCTCGGGCAGCGCGGCGTATAGGACATGCGGCGTCATGACCAGCCCGCCCGCTGTGATCACACTGATGCGCGAGCGGTTCACCGTGACGGCCACCTTGTCGCCGCCGCACAGCCGCAGCACCGTGACCATGAGCCCCAGTTCCAGTTCGCTGACACCGTGGTACACCGGCAGCGCCACCACCGGACCAGTCTGGACATTGGGTTCGTGGTCAGGAGCAGTCATGGGGAGGTCAGGGGCTGCAGGCGGTACTCGCGCCGCGCCAGGGGCGGGTCCACCTCGCCGTGGTCCAGCAGGTGCTGGGCGGCCTCTTCGGATAGGCGCTCCACACGCAGCAGGTAGGCCAGGGCCGTCTCGCGGCTGTCAAAGCGCCGGGGGTGGGGGTCGCCTTCAACAAGCAGATCAAGCCACGTGATCATAGGTCGCGCAGGTCCTCCCACAGCTGCCAGCCCACACCCTCGGGGGTCACGTCCAGCAGGGGGCTGAGCTGCTCGCTGGCGGCGCTGGCGTCGGCGTGCAGGGCGTCGTTGCTGGGGCGGGTGTCGTACACGCGCAGCACGGTGAACTGGTAAAAGGCCTGCGAGGCCGTGGGTTCGCCGTTCTCGAAAAAGGCGAACGGCGGGTTCACGGCGTCCCACAGCACATGCGCTGCTTCCTGCTCGGTGTCCTCGGGGCCTTCCTGGGCGGGCAGGTCGAGTTCGTGGGGCAGAAACTGCTCCAGATCGATATCGGCCTCCTGGGGATGCCACACGTAGCCCTGCAGCAGGCGCACGGCGGCGCGACCCACGGGCTGCGGTTCACTGGTGCTCACGCGCCGTAGCATACCGGCTTTCGCCTGGGGCCGGCAGCAAACAGAGGGCCTGCCGCGCCCCCAGCGATTCTTCATGTGAAGGAGATGCGCCGCTCCTGGGGCGGCTGATGAGGCAAGGGATGAGGCGGCTGAAGATATAGGGCCGTGTCCTGGCCCCGCAGCACCACGGATGGGCAACGGCCCAGTCCAGACGGGAGGTGCGCCAACCTCTTCAGGGCCGATGGAGCAGTCCCCACCCTTACCCCTCTAGCTCATCACCACTGGGTGGGCACTGGGCCTGCTCGTGAACCACTAGAGCGTCCGGCAGGGCCAGGGCACCTTGCGAGGTCACGCCCCAGTCGGCCAGCCAGCCTGCACCGCCGGGCACCGTTAGCAGGGCCGCGCCCACCTCGCGCCATACCCCCGCGCGGAAGGGAGCCAGTGCGGGGTCAGCCAGGGCCGCGCGCAGCCAGGGCAGCAGGGCGGGGCCGTCCTGCACGCTGGCACCGGCCTCCAGAGCCAGCAGCTGGGCGTGCAGGCCCGGGTCGGCGGGGGCGGGGCCAGGGCCCACCCGGCGCAGCAGGGCGTGGGCGCGGTTCACCGCTGCCAAGGCCGCACCCAGCTGGCCGGCGCGCAGGGCGGCCTCGGCGTGCAGGGCCAGGGCCTGGGCCTGTTCGTAGGGGTGGGCGGCCAGGGCCAGGGCGTCCTGGGTCAGGGTCAGGGCGCGCGCCGCATCGGGCTCGGCCAGGGCGCGGCTCAGGCGCAGGTCCAGGGCCAGCAGGTGGTCGCGGTCGGCGCCGCGCACCTCCTGGGCCAGCAGGGTGTCCAGCAGGGCGCGGGCGTGGACAAGGTCCGGGTGGTCACGCGTGGGTCCGGCCAGGGGCTGTAGGTAGGGGCGGCCCAGCCCGCGCGACAGATAGGCCAGCGCCGTGCGGTACCGGGTGCGCCGGGCGCGGTAGGCGGCCTCGGCGGGGCGGGCCTCGGGGCGCGCGAGCAGGTCCAGTGCCTGGGCGGCCCAGGTCAGGGCTTCATCGGGGCGGCCCAGGGCCAGCAGCAGGGGCACGCCCTCGGAGAGCAGGCGGGCGCGCGGGACCCCGTCAGCGTGACGGCGCGGATCGGGGGGCACCAGGGCCAGGGCACGGCGCAGGTCGCGCAGGCCCGCCGCTGGGCGGCCCAGGCGGCGCCGGGCCGTGGCGGTGCGGGCGAGCACGCGCGCCTGCTCCTCGGGGGCGCTGCCGGCCTCTTGCAGGCGGGCAGCGGCGTCCTGCAGGGCGGCCAGGGCGGCGGCGGGCTGTCCCAGGCGCAGCAGCAGGTCGCCCTCCTGGTAGCGCGCCCGCGCCGAGAGCAAAGGACTGCCCGCCGGAACGGCCTGCAGCGCGGCCAGGGCCTGGGTCCACTGCCCGGCATCCTTGGCGATCAGACCGCGCCACAGCCACGCGCGGGGCCCCCCCTGCGCGGCGCGGGGGTCAGCGGCGGCCTGAGTGGCCGCCGTCAGGTCACCGCGCCAGCGGGCCAGCGCCGCCTGCACCAGCAGGACGTCGGCCTTGGCGGCCATAGTCCAGGGATCAGGGCCCGCCATACCGGTCACGTCCGGGTGGGCCAGCTGGGCCTGCGCGGCGTCCATATTGCCGTGTTCCAGGCTGCTTTCGGCCAGCTTCACGCGCGCCCAGGCCCGCACCGCCTGCCGGGCGGATTCCAGCAGGGTGAACAGGGCGTCGCGCAGGGTCACGGCGCCGTATTCGCCCCGCCCGGCGTGGTGGGCCACCACAGCGCGGGCAAGCAGGTCGCGGTGGTCGCCCCCAGGGGCAGCGCGCAGGGCGGGCCACAGAGGGGGCAGGTGCCGGGCGTCGTCCGGGTGGGTTTGCAGGTGGGCGGCCAGGGCGCCCACGTCGCGCAGCGCGGCCCAGGCCGCCAGCCGGGCGGGGGCCAGGGCGGGGTCCTCGGTGTCGGCCAGGGCGCGTAGAGGGGCCACCTGCGCGGCAGGCGAGACGCCGGGCCACGCGCCGCGCAGGGCCGCCGCCGGGCGGTAGCCGTCCGGGCCTGCCTCCAGCAGCAAGCGGGCGTGGGGGGGCAGCGCGGCCGGGTCGTGGCCCAGGGCAGCGGCCAGCAGCGCGGCGGGCCAGGGGGCGGCTGGGTCGGGCAGGGCGGCGTGCAGGGCAGCCGTGGCCTCGGCGAGGCGGCGGGTGTCCGGGTCGCCCAGCAGCTCGGCGGGGCCAGCCCCCGCGCGGGCCAGCCGGGCCAGCAGCATCAGGCGCTCGGGACTGCGGCCCCCTTCCTGCACCAAGCGCTCGGCCTCGCCCCGCGTCACGTTCAGGTGGCTCATCAGGTACGCACGGGCCTCGGCTGGGGTGGGCGGGCGCAGTTCGATGCACTCGGCCGCGCTGGTCGGGGGACAGTCGCCGTCCAGGGCCAGCAGCACCGCCACGCCCACCGGCGCCCGCTCCAGCAGGTGCAGAATGGCCCAGGCCGCGCCGCCCAGGGCATCGCCGCTGCTGGCCCGGGGCGGGGCGCTGCTCCAGTGCAGGTCGCGCCCCACCCGCACCAGCAGGGCCCCCCGCGTGGGCAGGGCCTGCCGCGCCGCATCCTGCTGGGCCTGCGCCTGCGCGGCGAACGAGGCCCCGGGCGGCGTGCCCAGCGGCAACACGCCTTGCAGGTCGCCCGAGAGCGTCAGCTGGGTCACTGGCAGCCCCTGGTCGCGCAGGGTGCGGGCCACCTGGGTGAGCAGCACGGTCTTGCCCGCCCCCGGGCGCCCGGCCACAATCAGGCGGGGTGAGCGGCCGGCCCGCACCCCGGCCACAAACTGGCGGTAGGCGCGAATCTTGCTGCGGCCCAGCAGGTCCAGCTCGGGTGGCAGGGCGGGGCGAGGCGGGGGAGCGTCGGGCAGCACGCAGCCCAGCTCCTGGGCGAGCTCTTGCAGGATGGCGCGCAGAGCGGCCTTGTCTGTAGGGGTGCCCACGCCCCGGTACACGATGTTGCGCACGCTGCTGGGACTGGCGCCGCGCGCGCGCATCTGGGTCTCCAGCCAACGTAGGCTGCCGCGCGCCTGCCCGCCCGACGGGGGGGGCAGGTGGGCACGCAACTGGGCCAGCGCCGCCCGGTAATCCACGCGGCCAGCCTACCCCGCGCACTGAACCGGGTTCAAGAAACGGGTGGGCCCACCGTTCCTGACGAAGCCGTCAGCTACCGGGCAGGGCAACTGTGTATACTCTGCCCAGCTTTCAACTCAGTCTATTTCCCCCCAGGAGGAACCCATGCGTACCCTTGCCCTGTCCATTGCCCTTGCCCTGTCCGTGACCGCCGCCGCCCAGAGCCAGCAGGCTGCCAAAGCCCTGTTTGACCAGGGCAAGTGGCAGGAGGCCGCCAGCGCCGCCGCCGCCCTGAACACCGCTGACGGCTTTGCCCTGGCCGCCGAAGCCACCACGGCCGGCGCGGGTCTGGTGCCCGACAACCAGAAAAAGGCGCTGTTTGAAAAGGCCCAGGGCTACGCCCGCCAGGCCATCGCCAAGGACAAGAACAACGCCGACGCCTACTTCGAGCTGGCCCGCGCCCAGGGCCGCCTGGCCCAGTTCAGCGGCATTCTGCAGAGCCTGGGGCTGGCCGGCGATATGAAGAAGAACCTCGACACCGCCGTTCGCCTGAACCCCAGGCTGGCGGGCGCCTACGTGGCCCTGGGCCTGTGGCACGCCAACCTGATCAGCAAGGGCTTTATCGCCACCCGCGCGACCGGCGCTGACCGCAACCAGATCATCCCCAACTTTGAAAAAGCCATTGCGCTGGAGCCCAACGTGGCTGTTCACCGCATTGAGTACGCCAACGCCCTGATGCTGCAGGGCAAGAAGGCCGAAGCCGCCGCCCAGCTGGAAAAGGCCCTGGCCATGAACGCCGACACCTTCTGGGAGAAGCGCAACGAAGACGCCGCCAAGGCCACGCTGGCGAAGCTGAAGTAAGGTTGTGGGGTGTAGGAGGTGGGGTGTGGGAGGAGACTTCCGCGCCTCACCTCCTCTGTCTTTTAGCCTGTTCGAAAAGCAGGGCCGCGCGTATGGGTCTCTGTCTTTTCCCACAACCCACAGCCCACGCCCCACACCCCCCTACGCATTCAGCAGCTTCGCCGCGCCCGGCAGCACGCGCACCTGAATGTCGCTGACGCGGCCGTGCAAGTCACCGTCAAGGTGAATGCGCACCGGGGTGGCCCAGCGCACCCGGACCTCGCGCGCCGCCGTGTGGTGGGCCAGGGGGTGCGTAAGGTGGGTGCCGCGCAGCACCCGGGCCATCAGGCCGGCCAGTTGCCGGCGGTTCATGGCGCCGCCTGCCACCACGTTCAGGTGGCCGTCGCGCACATCCGACTGTGGGCTGATCCGAAAGCCCCCACCGTAGCGCACGCCGTTCATGACCGCCACGATGGCGCTGGGGCCCGCGTAGAGCGGCTGCCCATCGGCCACGATGTCCACCTCGGCCAGCTGCAGGGCGCGCAGGGTGCTCAGGGCGGAATAGGCATAGCGTGAAAAGCCGCGCAGGTGCGCAGGCGCGCGGTCCATGTTGGCGGTCACGTCGGAATCAAAGCCCATGCCCAGGCCATTGAGCAGCACGAAGCGGCGCCCAGCCTCATCGCCGACCAGAATGTCCAGCTGCAGGGCGTCCAGGGCGCGCGGCTGGTAGTTCAGGCGGTCCAGGGCTTCGGCAAAGGCGCCGGGTTTCAGGCCCAGCAGCCCGGCGAAGTCGTTGCCGGTGCCCAGCGGCACGATCGCCAGGGGGCGCCCGGTACCCACCACGGCCCCCAGCAGGGCGCCCACGGTGCCGTCGCCGCCCACGGCCATCACCGCCACCTCGGGGGGCAGGGCCTGCACGCAGGCCAGCGCGGCTTCACCCGACGCCTCCTGAATCACGGTGTGCTGCAGACCGCGCGCCTGCAATTCGCGCTGCAGGCGCGGCCATTCCCGGGCGGCCAGACCACGCCCGGCCTGGGGATTCAGCACCACCGCCAGGGGTGGAAGGGGCGGAACGGGGCTGTCCTCATGGTTCACGGTCGGCCCAGCATAGAGCAAACCTTCATGCAGCGCGTTTTGGAGGAGTGGAGGGCGCTTGCTGGGCCGAGAGGAGGGTGCCGGAACGGCCAGCGCCCCCTGGCTTAAACCGCGTCCGCAACGGTTCCAGGGGTTCGGCTGGGTTTAAAAGCCCGTGTGAAGAGGCAGGGGAGTCACCGTAGCCTCGCTCCTCTTGCAGCGACTCGGAGACCCCCGGTGGGCATAGCCGCTCAGGATGACGTTGCTTCTCTGACCGCCCTGGCCGACGGACAAACATTTCGCGCCGTCGTGCCAGATGAGGGATTTCCTCAGCAACGGCCTGTTTCGCCCTGAAGTCAAAGCACGCCTCCGCCCCTGTCCTTCATGGACGCAAACCCATCCACCTGAGCGCCCTCAGGAGCTGAACTTCAAGGCGGCTCTGCCTTCGGCCCTTAAACAATCGGGGTGCGCAACACACCTACACCTTCCACTTCAACCTCCACCACGTCGCCAGCCTGCAGCGGGCCCACGCCCTCCGGGGTGCCGGTGAGCACCACATCACCGGGCTCCAGGGTCACGTAGCGCGTTACGTACGCCAGAATCTGGGGCAGCGGGAAGATCATGTGGCGCGTGCGGCTGTCCTGGCGCACCTCGCCGTTGACGCGGGTCTGCACGCGCAGGTCGGCGGGGTCCAGGCCAGTGACCAGGTGCGGCCCCAGGGGGCAGAAGCGGTCGGCAGCCTTGGCGCGGAACCACTGCAGGTCCGTCTTTTGCAGGTCGCGCGCCGTCAGGTCCAGGGCGCAGGTGTAGCCGGCCACGGCGCCCAGGGCCGCCTCTTCGCTCAGGTGGCGGGCGCGCTGGCCCATCACCACCGCCAGTTCGCCCTCAAAGTGAAAGTTCTGGGTCCAGTCGGGCTTGTGCACCGCGCCGCCGGGCTCGGCCAGGGCGTTGGGGCCTTTCAGGAAAATGCCGGGCTCGGTGGGCAGGTCGCCCTTGTCGTTGCCCAGTTCGCGGATGTGGTCCAGGTAATTGCGGCCCACACACACGATCTTGGTGGGCTCGGCGGGGGCCAGCAGGGTGGCCGGGTCGTAGGGGGCGGTCTGCCCGGTGCGTGCGCCCAGCATGCCAGCGCGCAGGTGCACACGCTCGCCGTCCAGCTCGCCCCAGCAGGGCTGGCCCTGCCATGTCATGCGGATCAGTTGCATGCGGGCAGGATAGCGGGCCCCCACAGCGGAACCCAACGCTGCCCTGGGGCAACCTCACCGGCTTTGGAAGGTAGCCCCAGTGGCCAGGGGCAGCCATTCTCAGTCCAGGCTGTCGGCTTCTTCGAGGGTCACGTTCTCCAGGCCCTCGGGGTCCAGCAGGGTCACGGTCTGGCCGTTGCTTTTCAGCAGGCGCTGGCCTTCGAGCTTGCGCATCACGCGCGAGACGGTTTCGCGGGAGCTGGAAATGCGGCTCATGATGTCCTGGGTGGACATGGGCAACACCTCCGGCTGCGGCACGCCGGCCTGCACGCGCTGGCGGTAGAGGTTGGTGAATACGTGGCTCAGGGCCGCTTCGGTGTTCAGGCCAAAGGCGATCAGTTCGTCGTTCAGGTGGGTCACGCGGCGAACCAGCATTACGCTAAGGTTCCACAGCACGTCCGGGTGGCGGCGCAAAATCTGCTTGAAGTGCGTGCGGTAAAGCATCAGTGTGGTGACGTCGGTCTGGGCGACCACGGTGGCGCTACGCTCGCCGCCGCCCAGCACGGCTGTTTCACCGATGACGCCGGGGGCGTACACATCACCCATCACGCGCTCGCGGCTGCCCAGGCTGATCCGGCTGACCCGCACCACGCCGCGCGTCAGGATGTGCAGGGCCTCGCCCTCGGCGTCCTGTTCCAGGATGGTCTGCCCGGGGCGGTAGTGCCGCTCGGTGATGACCTGCAGCGCTTCCTGCAGGGCCTCGGCGGGCACGTTGTGGAAGAGAAAGGATGCTTTCAGATCGTCCAGGCGCGCCATCAGGGGCTTATCCTAGCGTGCCTGGGCAGCAGGCCACAACGCCCGCCCTTCTTCATGCACGGGCCATGAGCTACCATGCGCCGCGTGTCTCTGCCCCCGCCCGCCCTGATGGCCCGCGACCTCACGCAGGCGTACGGCAGCCTGCAGGTGCTGCGTGGCGTAGGTCTGGACGTGGCCCAGGGTGAGGTGGTGGCCGTCACCGGGCCGTCGGGCAGTGGCAAGAGCACCCTGCTGCACCTGCTGGGCGGGCTGGATACCCCCCAGGGCGGCGAGGTGTGGTGGGCGGGCGAACGGGTGGACACCCTGGGCACCCAGGTGCGCGCTGCACGGCGGGCGGGGCAACTGGGGCTGGTGTTTCAGCACCACTACCTGCTGGACGACCTGAGTGTGCTGGACAATGTGCTGATTCCCTGCCGCCTGTCGGGCCGGGGCGACGAGGCGCGGGCGCGAGACCTGCTGGCCCGGGTGGGCCTGGGCGGGCGCGAGGCCGACCTGCCCGGGGTGCTGAGTGGAGGCGAGCGCCAGCGGGTGGCGGTGGCCCGCGCCCTGGCCGCCCGCCCCGCCGCCGTGCTGGCCGACGAACCCACCGGCAGCCTGGACCGCGCCAATGCCCAGGCGGTGGCCGCGCTGCTGGTGGCCCTGGCGCGCGAGGAAGCAGCTGGGGTGCTGCTGGTGACCCACGACGAGCGACTGGCCCGCCACGCCGACCGCACCCTGCACCTGCTGGACGGCCAGTTCACCGACGCGGCGCCGGATTTCGCTTAGGGGCAGGAGAAGACAGGACACCCAGAGGTCTGGGGAAAGAACTCTTTGGAGGTCAGCTCGGGGCGGCAGAGCGTTCGACCTGAGCTGCGGCCGTTCTGCGGGCGCAGTTTGCTCAGGTACGCCGGGCTTTGGCCGCCGTCTCCCGCATGGCCTGGGTCAGCAGGTAACCGAAGCCGGCGCGTTCAATCCGCTCCACCAGGTCGGGGACCGTCTGACCCAGCGCTGCAGCCGCCTCTCCCAGATGCCACTGGTGGGTGGCGAGCTGGTGCAGCAGGTACGCCCGCCGGGTCTGGGCCGCCGACAGCTGAAAGGTTTTGAGGTATAGCACCTCGCCATCTGGGCGGCGTAGGCGCTCGCCGATGTGGTTGATCTGGGCCGGATTCAGGTCGGTGACAAAACGGTCGAGTTCCAGGGTTCCTGCCGAATACACGGGCTCGGCCATCAGAGAGCGGCCCAGCAGGTCGCGCAGCAGCTCGGTCTGCACGAAGGTGGCCCAGTCGCGGCGGACGGCGGCCAGGGCCACGCGCAGGTCAGCCACGGTGCGCGCCGCCTCAAACTGGGGCGTGGCCTCCAGCAGCGGCGGTTCGGGATAGAGCGCCGCGTACCGCAGCACGAGGTCACCGTACAGGTCGGCCAGCAGCGTGCGGTGCAACTGGCGGTAATCGGCGGCCGACGGCACCACGAACGCTGAAGCCAGCTGATCGCCGGTATACACCAGCATTCCCACCTGCCTGTCGTGGAGTTCAAAGGTGCGCAGGGCATCCTCGAAGCCCGGCAGCAGGTTGCCCGGCACACCCGATTCCGTACGCACCCCCAGGCCAGCGCGCAGAAAGTCGCGCGATAGCTCCTTCCAGGCCACGCGCGGCGGGCCAAAGTGCAGGGCCAGCAGGCCTTCCAGCGCGAGGTGCAGCGGCAGGAAGCGCAGGCCGCTTCCCTCGCGCCGGCGCAGCCGGTCCACCAGTTCCAGCCGGCGCCAGCCTCCACGCGGGCGGCCCACCTGCCCCCCCAGGGCCACCTCGGGAGGGCGGCCCTCCCCCCAGTCCAGGCACAGGGCGTGGGGCACGAAGGCCACGTACTGGGCCCCGTCGGGCAGGGCCACGGCCTTCAGGTCCTGCGACAGGGGCTGCAGGGTCAGGCGCACGTCCTCGCACGGGCGGTCGCGCAGCAGCGGCACCAGCCGAAAAGCGCCGCGCACCTGGGCCGGGGCGGGGGTCAGGCCTTCAAGGGTCAACATGGGCTTCTCCGGGCTTCAGAAAGGTGCGCACGCGCTCCAGCAGATACGTTTCCAGGTCCGACACCTCAGCGCCGCCTGCCGCGAAGCGGGCAAAACCCAGGGCGGTGGGCAGATCATCGGCGTCGCGCAGCCCCACGGCCGGCAGGTCGGGGCTCAGACTGCGCACGGTCAGCATCTCGGCATCGAAGACGGGGTTCACGTGCAGCACCTCCAGCGCCGGACACAGCCGCCGGGCGGCGCGCAGGGCCGCGTGGAAGACGCCGGGCGGATCGTTCTCCACTCCGTCGGACACCACGAGCACCGTCTGCGCGCCCCAGTCCAGAGCGTCCAGCAGCCGTTCGGTCAGATTGGTCTGCCCAGCCGCCTGCACCAGAAGAGAAGAGGGAGTGGGCTGGGTCCAGAAGGCGCGGTAGGTACCAGCCGGGCACCCGGCGCGCAGCAGCAGATCGGTGGCCAGGGCCAGCGCCAGGGGGCGGCGGCGCTTCTCGCGGGACCCCGAGGCCGAAAAGGAATTGTCCAGCACCGCCGCCACCCGGCCCGGTGAAAGGGGAAGCGGCGCCCTCTTCAACACGGCCCGAGCGGCGCGGCCAAGCCAGTCTTCCAGTTCGGCGGCGCGGGCCTGCCGCTCGGTCAGCGGCATGGCCAGCACGTACAGACACAGGGCCGTGAGGGGCAGGCGCTCCGGGCGCACCTCTACCACCCCCGCACTGCGGCGCTGCACGCGCAGCCGCTCATCTTCCGTCAGGCGGGCGGTCATGCGCCCGGCCAGTTCCTGCGGGGGAATTCCGTGCCGTACCGCCAATCCCTGGGCCACGCTGTAGGGCAGCGCATAGACCGCCTGGGTGCTATAGCGGGCCTGGCGATAGGTTTCCAGCAGCGGCGTGCGAAAAGCGCGGCGAAAGGTGCCGAACAGGAACTCGGGCAGTTCGCCGCCCAGGTGAAGGTGGGCGTGCAGGGCTGCTGCGCGCACGAGGCGGCGGTATTTGACCGCCTGAAACGTCAGGTCCCGCTGCCCAGCCATGTGGGCCCGCACCAGGGCGCGCGTGCGCCGGTTGTTCACCCGTTCCCGGCGCAGGCGCGCCAGCAGTTTCCAGCTGCGCTGGGGTGGCAGGCGGCGCAGGGCGGCCCCCAGCAGCGCGTTTTCCTCGGCGCGGAAGTCAGGCGGGGTTTCGCGGCCCGTGCGCAGCAGGTTCACGATAATTTCGGCGGCGTTGAAATCGTTCACGCCTGCCGCCAGGGTGCGCGCATACAGGCGCCGGTAGTTGCCCAGTATGTAGGCGTGCAGAAACTGCACACTGACCCGCTGTTCGTCAGCGGTGTGATAGAACTCCCGCTGCCCACTACAGGCAAACGCGGCGTTCAGAAACAGGATCAGGTCTTCGCGGGCAATGGTGTCGTGGCTGGGCATGGGGGTCCCCTCCCTGGGACCAGCATGGGGAATCGCCGAGGGGGGCATGCAGAACGCCGCCCGGGGAAGGGCGGCGTGACGGCAAGGGGCAACCTCCAAAGGGATGTCTCGGAAGTCACGCCAGAGTCCCACAGGCAGCGTTCCGTGTTCCACTGTAGAGCACGGCGGGGCTAGAGCGACCCGCCAGATGACGGAGGGCAAGCTGCCGCAATGGCGCAGCGGACGGCCCCTCGTTACGTCGTGCGCGCGGCCCGAGCGTAGGGCGCCGGCAGTTCCAGCGGCGCCCCCAGCAATTGCGCCGCCGCCTGGGCCCAGTGGGGGTCGCCCAGCAGGGGGCGGCCCAGAGCGATCAGGTCGGCGTGGCCGTTCTGCAGCAGGCCCTCGGCGCGCTCTGGGGTGTCAATCATGCCCACCGCCATCACGGCGAGGTCCGGCACGGCGGCCTTGACGTGGGCGGCCAGCGGCGATTGATACGCGGGGCCCACCGGAATCTGCTGCGCCGGGGTCAGGCCGCCGCTGCTGATGTCCAGGGCGTCCACCCCCTCGCGCGACAGCAGGTCGGCCAGCGCCAGCGTCTGGTCCAGGTCCCAGCCGCCCTCGGCCCAGTCGGTGGCGGACAGGCGCACGAACAACGGTTTGTGGTAAGGCCACGCTTCACGCACCGCGCGGGTCACCTCCAGCAGCAGGCGCACGCGGTTTTCAAAGGGGCCGCCGTAGGCGTCGGTGCGGCTGTTCGAGAGCGGCGAGAGAAACTGGTGCAGCAGGTAGCCGTGCGCGGCGTGGATTTCCACGGCGTCAAAGCCGGCAATCTCGGCGCGGCGGGCGGCGCGGGCAAAGGCGGCAGGCACAGCGGCCAGGTCATCGGCCGTCATGGGCGTGGGGGTGCGCAGCGCCTCTGTGTAGGGCTGGTCGTCCGGGCCCAGCACCGCCCAGCCGCCGCGCTCGTCGGGCACGGCGCCGCGCCCGCGCCAGGGGGCATAGGTGCTGGCCTTGCGCCCCGCGTGCGCCAGTTGCACGCCAATGCGCCCGCCCTGGGCATGCACAAAGTCGGTCACCCGGCCCAGCGCCGTGATGTGCCGGTCATCCCACAGCCCCAGGTCCTCGGGGCTGATGCGGCCTTCGGGGCTCACCGCCGTGGCTTCGGTGAAAATCAGGCCGGCGCCGCCCAGGGCGTACTGGCCCAGGTGCACCAGATGAAAGTCGTTGGCCAGGCCCTGGTGGGCCGAGTACATGCACATGGGCGAGACCACCACGCGGTTGGGCAGCGTCAGGCCGCGCACCTTGAGGGGGCGGAACAGCAGGGGATCGGCGGTCATGGCGCCAGCCTAGTGCCGCTGGCCCGCCAGCCGCCAGGGGCGCCGGGTTTACGGAAAACAGAGGGTGATGAGAGGGCCGAGGCCTGAGGGTGTCATCGGAGCGGATGGGCAGGGTGGGGGCAGTGGGGACCGATGCGCTTTGAGCCTGTGGGAGGACCGAAAGGAAGCCACTTTGAGCCTTGCCGCTGGGTGCTGCTGCGAGTTGCTGTCGAAACCCTGGTGCGCCGAAAGGTTCACACCCCTCACCAAAGTGTGGATGACCTCTTCCCTCTTGCGCCTTCCCACCGAACCTGGACCCGGAGAGCTGCGCCGCACGGCAAGGCACGTCCCAGACGACGCCTTTCTGGTCTCCACTGCTGATTGCCGTTAGAACTCCCTGGCCCACCGAACAGTCGGTATCCCTCATTCCCTACCCGCCCGTGCGCCGTGCCTGCCATGCCGTATGCGCCGCCTGAGCGAGGTCGGCGGCCAGGGCCCAGAAGGCTGCTTCCCGCTCCAACAACGCCCCAGCCGTGGCCGCGCCGCGCCGGGGCTGGCGGTACGGCACCGCCTCCAGGCGCGGTAGGAGCGTCCAGTGGGAGGCCCGGGCCACCGCTGCCTGGGCCGCTTGCAGGGCAACCTCTTCGGATACAGCCTGCGCCGCCATCACCAGCGCCCCGTAGGCCGCCGAGAGCCGCTGCACCGCGCGCACGTCCGGCGCGTACACCCAGGGGCCGTGCTCGCCCAGCAGGGCCAGAAACCCGGTCCATTCGCTGCGCAGCAGGGCCCCCGGCAGCGCGTGGGGCCCCAGGTCGCGCGGCAACCAGGGCCGCACGCCCAGCAGGTCGGGGGCCAGGGTGCGCTCGCCCGCCAGTTCGGCGCCAACCCGCGCGGCAGCCCCCGGGGAGTCGAGGTCGCGCAGCTCGGTCAGGTGCGAGAGCTGGGCGCGGCCGGCCGGGCTTAAGGGCAACGCGCGGGGACGGGGCTGGCCCAGGGCGGCCCAACGGTCCAGGGTCATGGGCGGGCCGCGGGCATCAGCTGCTGGCGCTGGTGTAACTGGCCACGGCGCGGCCCCAGAACCAGCGGGTCAGGGCGAACAGGCCAGCGGCCACCAGCGGCGAGACCAGCGCCAGTGCGGGCGTCAGGGTCCCGGTCAGGGCCTGGGCAGGCACGGTGGTGATCAGGGCCACCGGCACCACAAAGGTCAGCAGCAGGCGCACCGGCACCGGAAAGGCGGTGGCCGGAAAGCGCGCGGCCCCAAACAGGCCGTTGAACAGTTCAGTGACATTCTGGGTTTTCACGAACCAGAAGGCGGTGGTGCTCAGGCCCAGCCAGATGCAGTACACGATCACCAGCGCCGAGAGATACAGCGCGCCCGCTGCCAGCCACCCGGCCAGCGTGAGGCTTAGGCCGCTGGCTGCGTAGACCAGCAGGCCCAGGCCCAGCAGCACGTCGGGCAGCCGCAGCAGATTCAGATACCGCACCGACACGTTGAACTGCGCGTCAATGGGCTTGAGCAGTGTGAAATCCATGTTGCCGGTGCGGATGGCCTCGGCCACCTTGCTCATGTTCGGCTGCACCACCACTGAGATAAAGCCTTCGGTGAGCATAAAAAAGCCCGTGACCAGCAGGGCCTCGCGGAAGGTCCAGCCGCCCACCTGCTGCACGCCGGGCTGGCTGAACAGCAGCGACAGGCCCAGCAGGGCCACCCCCGCCTCGCCCAGGCTGGCGAGCACCGCCCCCACAAAGTTGGCGCGGTACTCCAGCTGCGCCGAGACGCTGGCGGCGGTGAACACCCGGATCAGGCGCAGGGCGCGCCTCATGCCCCCACCGCGCCGTAGCGGCGCAGGCCCACGCGCCACACGGCGTAGCGCACGACCCCGAAAATCAGGCCCCAGGCCAGCAGCACCGCGCCGCCCTGCAGGGCCTGGGCCAGCGTGGCCTTGCCGGAAAGCAGCTGCGCGGGCAGGCCCAGCATGTAGGGAAAGGGGGTCCAGACCGCCACGCGCTGCACCCAGTCCGGGTAAAAGGCCAGTGGCGCGAACATGCCGCCCAGCGCGGCGTACAGCAGCCACACCAGTTCCTGAAAGCTGGTGGAGGAATCGGTCCAGAAGGCCAGCAGGCCAATCGTGTATTCCCACAGGAAGCGCGCCGTGAACCCCAGCACCGCCAGCAGGGCGGCCGCCGGGTAGGCCCACCACTGCGCCGTGAACTCCGCCCCCGAGAGCCACGCAAACAGGGCCACCAGCCCCAGCAGCGCCGGCAGGCGCACAAAGCGCTCGGCCACGTGGCCCAGGAAGTAGGTCCAGAAGGGGTCCAGCGGGCGCAGCAGCCACGGCGACAGCTGCCCCTGGCGAATGGCGGGATCCAGTTCGTGGGCCACCCACACCACCATCAGCTGCGAAATCAGCCAGGTGGAGAGAAAGTAGGTGGCGAACTCGGCGGGCGTGTACCCGCGCACCTGCCCGCCGGGGGCGGCCTCGGCCTGCGCCATCCAGACCAGCATCATCACCAGCGAGAGGGTGCCCGACAGCATCCAGATCACCACCTCGGCGCGGTATTCGGTCATCAGGGCAAACTGGGTGGCAAACAGCACGCGCACCTTGCGCCACGCCCAGTTCACCGGACCACCTCCCCGGTCTGGGTGGGGGCCGGACGCGCGCCGAACAGCTCGGCCATCACGGTTTCCAGCGGGGGGTCTTCCACCGTCAGGTCGGCTACATCCAGCGCGGAGAGCAGCCGGGCGGCGCGCTCGCTGACCTCGGCGCGGGGCACCGTAAGTTCGGCGCTCAGGCCATCGCTGCTGACCACCTCGCCGTAGGCTGCCAGCGCCTGGGCCGACGCGGGGCGGCGCAGTTGCAGGCGGATGGTCTTGCCGCTGCTGCCGCGTTCGGCCAGGGCGTGCAGGTCGCCGTCAAAGACCACCTCGCCCGCGTCAATGACCAGAATGCGCCGGGCCAGGGCGGTCACATCGGCCATGTAGTGGCTGGTGAGCATGACGGTGGCCCCGTAGCGTTCGTTGTAGTCGCGCACAAAGGCCCGCACGGCTTCCTGCATGTTCACGTCCAGGCCAATGGTGGGTTCATCCAAAAACAGCACCTTTGGTCGGTGCAGCAGCGCGGCGGCCAGCTCACACTTCATGCGCTCGCCCAGCGAGAGCTTGCGCACCTGCTTTTTCAGGATGCCTTCCAGGCCCAGCACCTCAGTGAATTCGGCCATGGTGGCTCGGTACTGATCGTCGGGGATTTCATAGACCGCCTGATTGATCAGGAACGAATCCAGGGCAGGCAGATCCCACATCAGCTGCTGCTTTTGCCCCATGACCAGGGTGATGGTCTTCAGGAAATCGCGCTCCCGGCGCCGGGGCTCGAAGCCCGCCACCCGCACCTCACCGCCCGAGGGGTGCAGCAGCCCCGAGAGCATTTTCAGCGTGGTGGTTTTGCCCGCGCCGTTGGGGCCCAGAAAGCCCACCACCTCGCCGGGTGAGAGCGAAAAGGACACGCCGCGCACCGCCTGCACCTGCCGGGTCTGACGCCGCACAAAGGCGCGCACGCTGCCCAGGAAGCCCGGTTCCTTGTCGTGCACGGCGTAGGATTTGCTGAGGTCGCGCACGTACACCGCCGCGTCAGGTGAGGGCAAGGTCATAGTGGCCCCCAGCCTAGAGCAGCGGCGCGGCGGGCGGCTGTAAGCCAGACGGCGGGCCAGGCGCCACTCCCCTACACTGTGGCGCGTGGACAACCCACTGCTGATCCTGGGCATTCTCGTGGTGCTGCTGATTTTAAATGGCTTTTTTTCCGGCTCGGAACTGGGGGTGGTCTCGGCGCGCAAGTCCCGGCTGCAGGGACTGGCCGACCGGGGCAACCGCGCCGCGCAGCGGGCCCTGAATCTGGCCGAGCGTCCCGGAGCGTTCCTGGCGACCGTGCAGATCGGCATTACCCTGATCGGCACCGTCAGCGCCGTGTTTGCTGGCGACCGTCTGACCCCCCATGTTGAGCGGGCACTGACCCCCCTGCTGGGTTCGGCGGCTGGCGTGGTGGCTGAACCGACGGTGGTGCTGCTGGTCACCTACCTGTCGCTGGTGCTGGGCGAACTGGCCCCCAAGAGCATTGCCCTGCGCAACCCCGAGGCCCTGGCGCTGCGGGTGGCGCCGTTTTTCACGCTGCTGTCGGGGCTGACCCGGCCCATCGTGTGGCTGCTGGAAGCCACCACGCGTGGGCTGCTGTGGCTGCTGGGCCTGCGCGGCGAGCCCCAGGAACACGTGACCGAGGAGGACGTGAAGGCCATCGTGCTGCAGGCCAGCGAAACGGGCGGCCTGGAAGAGGGCGAGCGCGAGCGCATTGACCACGTGCTGCGCTTTAACGACCGCCGGGTGCGCGAACTGATGACCCCCCGGGGCGACGCCACCCTGATTCCGGCCACCGCGCCCCTGGACGACGTGGTGAGCCGCGCCCTGGCCGCGCCGCATGACCGCTACCCGGTGGTGGACGGCCACAGTCAGGTGGTGGGCCAGATCAGCGTGGTGGACCTGCTGCAGGCCGTGCACACCGGCGAGGCGTGGCTGGACCGGGTGCGCCCGGTGATCTACGTGCCCGAAACCGCCTGGGCCGAGGATGTCCTGAACCGCCTGACCCAGCAGGGGCACCAGCAGATTGCCATTGCCGTGGATGAATTCGGCATGTTTACCGGCCTGATCACCTCCACCGACCTGCTGCGCGAACTCGCCGGCGCCGACCAGCCCGCCGATCCCAATGAACTGTTCCGCCGCGACGACGGCTCGTATCTGGCCGACGGCGCCCTGGCCATGCACGACCTGCGCGAGCGACTGCCGCTGCCCCGCTTGGAGCGCGAGGATTTCAGCACGCTGGCGGGGTATGTGCTGGGGGCGATGGGGGAGTTTCCGCAGGTGGGGGCGCAGGTGAGGGTGGAGGACTGGCTGCTGGAGGTGGTGGATCTGGATGGGGCGCGGATTGATAGGGTGTTGATTGTGCCGCCGGTGGGGGTGGTGGTTGGGGGGGGGATGGAGTGAGGCGATGAGGTTTTCGGACTAGCCCCACCCCCCCAGCCCCCCTACCCCGGAGGGGCAGGGGGGAGTTTTCCGCTGCGCTCGGCAAACGTTGACTAACGATTTAGGGCAGCCTTCCTTCGCCCCGCGTTGTACGCCGTCGCCCTTCTCCGCCCATCGCCTCACGCCCGCGCGCTCCGCGCACGACGGCTTCCGTTGCTTACCCCGTAGGGGCGAAAGGTGGGGACGCTTAGAACACGAGGTTCTACTTTTGAAAGGCAAAAGCGGCAATGGCTCCTGCTGCTGTTCAAAGTAGAACCTTCTCGCACGCACCAAGCCGTCTTGCCCCCCTACCGCCCAGGTCCAGACGAGGCCGTCGTGCCCGAAGGGCGCGGGCCATTGCGCGTTACCAGCGGATGGCGTCGAAGCCGGACACGTCAATTGGTCGAGCAACCCCAGCCGACGTCAGTAGAAACTCTTGCCCAGCGCAGCGCCACTCCCCCCTGCCCCTCCGGGGTAGGGGGGCTGGGGGGGTGGGGCCACACCCGCAGCTTCACGCACTCAACCCCATGCCGCGCCAGCAACCGCCCGGCGACCAGTCAAGCCCCAGCAGCCAGCGCCCGCAGTTGCTCCCCGGCCCGCTCCGCCACCACGCCGCCGTGGTACGCCACCACCGTCTGCACATCCAGCCCCGCCAGCTTGCGCACCGAGGCGAGGGCTGTGGGCATGTCAGCCGTTACGTCCTCCCGTGGCCCGGTCAGCGCGCCATCTTCTGCGGTCAGGGCGTCCCCGGCAATCAGGATGTTGCCGCCCGGCACGTACAGGCTCAGGTGGCCGTCCGTGTGCCCGGGCGTGGCCACGACGCGCACCCCGCCGGGCAGCAGGTCGCCGTCCCGCAAGGGCCGGTTCACGGGCACCCGCACCGGCTCCCGGGTGAGCAGCGTCCGCCACGCGGGGTGCAGATTCGGGTCTTGCAGCATGGCGGCGGCCTGCGCCTCGCTGGGCAGCTTCTGCGCCCGCCGCGTTCCCGTCACGAACGGCACTTCGTCTTCCAGGGCGTAGACTTCGGCCGCCGTGGCCCGCACCACGTCTTCCAAACTGCCGATATGGTCCAGGTCATGGTGGGTGACGACCACGCGGCGCACCTGCCCCAGCGCGTACCCGGCCGCTGCCAGTTCGGCGGTCACAGCTTCCAGCACGCCCGGCAAGCCGGTGTCCACCAGGGTCAGGGTGTCGTCCGGGCCCACCAGGGCCACTGGGTGAATGAGCATGGGGCCAAACAGGCCGTTGGTGTTCAGCTCCAGCACGATCACATCACCCAGGCGTTGCATGCCGCGCAGCCTACGCCGCGCTGCCCACCCAGGGCAAACGAAAAACAGCCCCTGCCGCGCAGGCAGGGGCCCGTACCAGAGCCGTTACCCGGCGCGTTTGAGTTTTCCAGTGCGTTTTGCCCAGGTTTCGGCGCGGCCAAACACCAGCAGCCCCAGCGGAATCGTCACCACCCCAAACACCAGCAGAATGCCCAGTTCCGGCAGCACCCCGCCCAGCCCCACGCCGGCCTCAATGGCCGTGCCTGTGCCATTCACCCCCAGAATCTTGCGACACGCCTCCAGCGCGTATGTGGCCGGCGACAGCGCACTGACCGGCTGCAACCACCCGGGCAACACGCTGACGGGGTAGTACACACCGGAAATCAGCAGAAACACCGCCTGAATGATATTGGTGGCCTGCGCGCCGTTTTCGGTGCTCATGACGGGCAGCACGGCGGCCATCAGGCCAATGCCCATAAAGCCCAAGCTGGCGACCATAAACACCACCAGACACTGCAGCACCTGCCCAAAGCTGGCGCCAATGTCCACAAACAGACCCATGAACAGAAACACCAGCACCCCGCGCAGCAGGGCGTAGGCGCCCGCAAACAGGCTCACCCCCACCAGATGCGTCAGGCGGCTGACCGGCGCCATGAAAGTGTACTCAATCGTGCCTTCCCAGCGTTCGTAGGAAATGGAGTTGGCGATCTCGCCAAACAGGCGGCCCAGAAAGGACCACATCACCGCTCCCAGCAGCAGCGTCAGCGTCAGGCGCGGGCTGCCCGCCGCCACGCCAATCAGCATGATGCTGGCGGCCGACACCATGTCGTAGAAGGTGAACACCAGCACCCACGACCAGTAGCGCCGGGTCAGGTGAAAGTCGCGGAACACGAAGGCAAAGGCGGCGCGCAACTGGTGGGCCAGCGTGCCAGGCGTGGTGCGGTGGGGATCGGGGGACGGGGAAGGTGGATGGACTGGGGTGGTCATGAGGGCTCCAGGAGGGGAGGCGGGAAGCGGTGGGCGGGACGCGGGACCAGTCGGGATTACTCGCTCTCTTCTTTTTCGCTCAGCCCTTCGCCGGTCAGTTCAATGAAGGCGTCTTCCAGGCTCTTGCCCTCGCCGGCCTGCTGGCGCAGTTGCTCGGCGGTGCCCTCGGCCACAAATTTGCCGCCGCTGATAAAGGCGATGCGGTCACAGAGGCGCTCGGCTTCCGGCATGTCGTGGGTGGTCAGGATGATGGTGGCGTCGTGCACGTCGCGCAGTTCCAGCACGAATTCCTGCACGTCGCGCCTCGACTTGGGGTCCAGGCCGGTGGTGGGTTCGTCCAGCAGCACAATCACTGGACTGGTCAGAAAGGCGCGGGCAATCGCCACTTTTTGCTGCATGCCCCGGCTCATCTCTTCCAGGGGCTCGAAAAAGGCTTTTTCCTTCAGGCCCAGCCGTTTCAAGGTGGCCTGGGCGCGTTCCTGCGCCACATGACGGTCCAGGCCGTACAGCTGCGCCGAATACAGCAAATTCTCGCGCGGGCTGAGCTTCTTGTAAAAGGCGGCGTCCACAGAGACGCGGTTGAGCAGCCGCCGCACCTGCGCCTCGTCCTTCACCACGTCCAGGCCGAAGATGCCCACGGTGCCGGCGTCAGGAATCAGCAGGGTGCTCATGGCGCGGATCAGGGTGCTTTTGCCGCTGCCGTTGGGGCCCAGCACGCCATAGATCTCGCCCCGGCGCACCTGAAAGGTCACGTCGTCCACGGCGCGGCTCTCGCTGTACTGCGGGCGCAGGGGGCGGCCACCCTGGCGCTTGCGAAAGGTCTTGACGAGGTGCTGCACGTCAATGGCAATCTCTCGGCCGCTGAGATCACGGGCAGCGGGCACAGAAGAAGGGCTCGCCGCTGGAGGGGCGGTCAGGGTCATGGCAAACCTCCGGGTTGTGGGGAGACGAGGGGCCGCGCCCCTCTGGCGGCAGGGGGCAGCAGGCGGGGCGACAGAACTTAGCGCCGGGTGCGGACGTCGTCGATCATGGACGCTCAGCGTAGACGCCGGTCGGCCGGGAAGCGATACGCGTCATGGCGTACAGCTGGCCCCACACACCGCAAGAGGCCGCGCCCAGGCAGCGGCGCGGCCTCCTTCCCTCTCCTGCGGGTCTACTTGGCGGGCAGGTACCAGTTGCGGTCCCAGCGGTGGGCGCGCAGCTTCTGCACCTGATCGGCGCTCAGGCCCTGACCGTCGGCCAGCGCGGCGTTGCGCTCCACGTTCTGCACGCTGCGCATACCTACAATCACCGTGCTGACGGCCGGGTGCGAGAGCACAAAACGCAGGCTGGTCTCGGCCAGGGCGCCCGTCGAAATCCCCAGGTCCTGTTCAATGGCGCGCAGGCGGGGCTGCAACTGCGCCTTGCGGTCACCACCAAAGTAGGTGTGGCGCCAGTCGCCTTCGGGGAAGGTGGTCTCGGGCGTGATGCGCCCGGTCAGGCTGCCTTCGTCCAGCGCCACACGCACAATGACACCCACGCCGTTCGCCAGACAGGCGTCCAGAAGGCGGTCCTGCGGGGACTGATCAAACACGTTGTAAATCACCTGCACGGTCTCCACGGCCCCGGCTTCCACGGCTTTGACCGCGTTATCCGGCTGGTGGTCGTTGATGGAGATCCCGAACGCCTTGATCTTGCCCTGGCGCTTCAGGTCGGCCACGGCGGCCTGCCAGTCGCCCTGGCCCAGCCAGCTGTCGTTCCAGACGTGAAGCTGCTGCACGTCAATCTGGGGCAGCCCCAACCGCTCCAGGCTGGCCTCGGTCATGCGGATGACGTACTCGCCGGGAAACGCCTGATCGGCGGCCGTGTCGGGTGCGGCAGGCCACTGCATATTTTTGGGGCTGATCTTGGTGGCCACCAGCGTGCCCGGGTGCTCCCGCGCGACCTGGCCCACCAGCCGCTCGGAGTGGCCGTTGCCGTAGCCCATCGCCGTGTCAATGAAGTTGCCGCCCAGTTCCACGTAGCGGCGCAGGGCCTTCAGGCTTTCGTCGTCCTGGGCCCCCACCCACATATCGGCGCCAATCCCCCAGGCGCCGTAGCCGATTTCCGTCACGATCAGGCCGGTGCGGCCCAGGGGGCGGGTGTGCAGGGTCTGGAACGAGGAGGCCATGGCGCAACTGTAACGATTCAGGCCCCATGAAGCCACTCACCCATTCTTCACGGCGCCGCCGGGCGTAGCCTGCCCAGGTGACGCCTGCCCCGCTGCCGCCCCGCGCCCGCCAGCTGGCCACCACCGGCCTGATCGTGGGGGTCTTTCTGGCCGCCCTGGAAGCCAGCGTGGTGGCCACCGCCATGCCCAGCGTGATTGGCGACCTGGGTGGCGAGCGCCTGTACGCGTTGCCCTTTGCGGTGTATCTGCTGACCAGCACGGTCTCCAGCCCGCTGTGGGGCCGCGCCAGCGACATCGTGGGGCGGCGGCGGCTGTATCTGGCGGGCGTGGTGATCTTCCTGCTGGGCTCAGCGCTGTGCGGGATCAGCACCTCCATGGGCGCCCTGATTGGGGCCCGCGCGCTGCAGGGGCTGGGCGCCGGGGCCCTGCTGCCGCTGACCCTCACCATGATTGGCGAACTGTACGCCCTGAAAGAACGGGGCCGGGTGCAATCGCTGATTTCCGGGGTCTGGGGGATTTCTGGGCTGCTGGGGCCGCTGCTGGGCGGCTGGCTGACCGAGCAGGCCTCGTGGCGCTGGACCTTCTATGCCAGCCTGCCCTTTGGGGTGGCGGCGCTGGCGCTGGCCCTGCGCTTTTTGCCGGAAACGGGGCAGCCCCGGCCCGCGCGGCTGGACTGGGCCGGCGCGGCCCTCTTTACGCTGGGCAGCGGACTGGTGGTCTGGGGCCTGGAACAGCGGCAGTGGGCACTGGTGGGCATCGGCGCAGCCACCCTGGTGGGCGCCGTGGCCCTGGAACGCCGCCACCCGGCGCCGCTGCTGCCCATGAAGGCCCTGGCGCAGCGGCTGCCGCGCGTGGCGTTTGCCGGAAACCTGCTGGGCGGCGCGGCGTACTTTGGCGTGATTGCTTACCTGCCGCTGTACGCCCAGGGCGTGACGGGCAGCGGGGCCACCGCTGGCGGCGCCATCCTGACGCCGATGCTGGTGGGCTGGACGCTGACCGCCATCGTGACCGCGCGCTTGGTGAAGACGGTGCCGCTGGCACGCATTGCGCAGGTGGGCTTTGCGGTGCTGGTGGCGATGTTCACGGCCCTGACGTTTGCGGTTCATGCGCCGCTGTGGGTCACCAGCGCCCTGGGCTTTGCGGTGGGCACGGGCATGGGCTTGGCCATGCTGAGCCTGCTGCTGGCCGCGCAGGAATCGGCGGCGCGCACGGAACTGGGCGCCGTGACCAGCGGCGTGCTGTTTGCCCGCCAGATGGGCGGCGCACTGGGCGTGGCCCTGATGGCGCTGCTGATTGGCCCGGCCGCCATTGAAGCGGGCGGCCCTTCGCTGGCCGAGGGCCTGCGCCGCGCCTATCTGCTGGCGCTGGGGCTGGTGGCCCTGGCGTTTGTGCTGAGCTTAGGCCTGCGCGCGGTGATGCTCAGCAAGCCTACGGAGGCCCAGCCGGCGGATTGAGGCTTCATCCCTGCGGCCCAGCCTCAGACTCGGGGGACTGAACAACCAAGCGGGGCCGGCGCCGCACCCGCACGAGCGTTCCCGTGAACAGGAGGAGCAGCACCACCAGGGGGCTCCAGAGGGCCACCTGGGCCTGCAACTTCTGCCCGCTGGTCATCTGAGGGCCACACTTCTCCACAAACGCCTGCTTACTCCACCACTCCGGCAGGGTCAGGCCCCGGCGCAGGACAAGGTCGCTGAGTTGGCGCTCGGTCTGCACAACCTCCAGGGCGCGGGCCGCCGGGTGCACCAGCACATAGGCAGGAGATGTCTCGGGACCGGCCACGGCCAGGATGGGTTGCCCATCGGCGCAGCCGAACTTCTGAATCCAATACCGATCATTGAGTTCGCGCGGCCAGCTGTCCGAGTCGTTCTGACTCATCAGCATGTGATGTGTGTCCGACGTGCTGGAAGCGAAGAACCCGCCGCCCAGCGGGGTCCAGTGAAACTCGTCACTGCCGGTCGAAAAATCAGCGGTGACCGCTTCATACCAGATACCGCCGCCCAGTAATACAAATTTGAAGTATAGTTAGTGTATCAAAGCGATCATTCCTCTGAAGCACTTAGATGAAGACGAACTGCTGCGTCGTCAACGCCAAGCCTCAACCGCCGACGAGCGTGATCGTTGGTTTGCCTTGAGGACGCTCACCTTGCATCCTGACCACTCCAGGGCGCTCCTGGCCGAGCAG